>JAGLUH010000007.1 GCA_023134875.1 Candidatus Zixiibacteriota bacterium | reverse complement strand
GCGACGCGGGTTGTTCTCAGTTCCTCCACTATCTCCTCTATCGTTGCCGCATTGGATTCGACGGGCAGCGTGCAGGGCTCGCATCCCAGGCTGCGGTACCTTTGCCCGTTGCGGGCTAAATACATGGGGTTGACCGGTATCCCTTCCATTTTCACGTATTCCCAGACATCGAGCTCACGCCAGTGCAGTATGGGATGAATCCTCATGTGGAACCCTTCACCGACAAGCCCCTGAAACTGGTCCCACATTTCAAGAGGCTGGTCCCTGTAATCCCATTTGAACTCTTCATCCCTGGGGGAGAAGTATCTCTCTTTGGCTCGAATTCCGTGTTCATCCCTCCTTATAGCCAGAATGAGGGCATCGAAACCGTGCTTTTCCAGGATTTGCTTCAAAGCTTCCGTCTTCAACATGGTACAGCACTCCAGCTTGCCGGTTTCAGGACCGACTCCCTCTTTGCATGCCTCTTCGTTCCTGGCTATCAGGAGATCCAGCCCCCATTCTCTGGCGAGCTCTTCCCTGAACTGGTACATCTGTTTGAATTTATAGCCGGTGTCTATGTGGATCACCGGAAAGGGAATCTTGCCAAAGAAGGCCTTTCGACACAGCCACAGCATGGTGGTGCTGTCCTTGCCCATGCTCCACAGGACCGCCGGCCTGTTGAAATCGGCGTATGTTTCCCGCAGTATGTATATAGTTCGATTCTCCAGGTCCTTCAAGTCGAGCATGAGCTACCTCCTTCAAAATACGAATGTTCGCATCAGGGTCAAAGCGCCCAGCGCAATAATTGCCACTCCAATGGCAACCCTTAGCTTTTCGGCATTTACCCTTTTGACAGTAAGGGCGGCAAACGGCGCGGCGATAATCGAGCCTACGCAGGTGGCCACAGCCAGGCTCCAGTACACCTCCCCCCCGACCATCAAGTACGCCAGGAAGCCCACAGCACATACTATAGCTACCGCAACCGTTGTGCTCCCCACCGAACTTCTCGCTTCGCGGCTGATTAACATCTGGCCGCCGGTTACCAGAGGGACATACCCCGCCCCACTCACCCCTTTGTTGAATGCGCCTACCGTCCCCAGGGCCACAAGGCCTCTCCACGAAACCCCATTTCTGCGGACCCGCCAAAATACGATTGCCAACCCAATCACCAAGACCATCGTCCCGATATAGATTTCAACAGCCGTTTGCGGGATATGCAGAGCGGTGAACACACCTATCAGCACCCCGACTACTCCGCAAGCGGCCAGAACAAGGATTATCTTTGAGTCGAGAGACCGCGGCAGGTAGCCCAGCCCCCGCAGTTTCTCCTTTACTAGTTTGTCATCGCGTCTGAAGTCCAATTGTATATTCCCAGCGCGGTGGTGGGCCAGCCCACCAATCACCCCGCCGAGAAGCTGGCTCAATAGCACCGCGGGCACAACCTGTAACGGCGAGAATCCAATGATGAGAAGCAACGGACTTAGCATGGTGCCGTACCCCACCCCCATGGAAACGCTCATATACTGACACAGCAAGGCAACAAAGCCAGCCCCTATGAATACGCTCCAGGTTAGGTCCATTTTCCCCGTCCGAGGAGCCTCTAGTCCATGTAACCCAGGGCCTTCAGCCTTTTCTTTACCTCTTCTTCCTCTTCCTTACTAAAAGCTCCATCCTCTTCGCTTCCTTCTTCCTTGAGTACTTCTTTCAAGATAAATATGATATATTCCTCCACCGAGGCAAAGCCTGTCGCCTTCACCCTTTCCTCGACCATACTGTAAAGTTCAGCAGGCAAGGAAACCGTTTTGTTTTGTAGCTCCTTTGTCATTCTTTCTTCCTCCTACAAGTAACCGAGTTTCCTTAACCTCTCTCTTATTGCCCTTATTTCCTCTGCTGTCAGTCTATATTCGCCTCTTGGCTCCTCGCTTGAAGCCAGGGTTCGCATTACAAATACAATTAACTCGGTAACACTGGAAAAGCCAGTATCCTTTATTATCTCGCTCAACCGCTGGTGTAGGTCCCGCGGTATCTTTATAGTAACCTTGTTTTCCATAACACTCCAATTGTAGTAATATTGTAGCCCCACAGCCGTGTTTTGTCAAGAGGCTGTACTCGCTGGATCTACACTGTTTTGTGTGAAATGGGGTAGTTGAAAGCACCCGCTGACCTTTGTAGCTTTTGGGTAAAGCAAACTCAAAGAAAAGGAGGTCAAGATCGGTGGGCTGGACAGGTCGGTCCGTCTTACGGACTCCGATACTTCGTTCGGAGCCGACACTCGGCCTCGGCTTCCCCTTCAGAGAAGGATAGAGCACCTCGACCTCGTCGGCGGCGAGCTGGTATCGAGAGGCAACTCTATAAACGGAGGTCA
>JAGLUH010000069.1 GCA_023134875.1 Candidatus Zixiibacteriota bacterium | reverse complement strand
CCCAGCGATTGCAGGATAAGCCGTCCCACCTTGACCTCCTCGACCGGATCGGCGGAGAGGGAAACCCGCAGGGTATCGCCGATTCCTTCATGCAGCAGCAGCCCGAATGCCAGTGCCGATTTCGTGGTTCCCCTTAGCAGCGGCCCCGCTTCCGTGACGCCCAGATGCAACGGGTAGTCGCAGCGTTTCGCAATCGAACGATAGGCTGCCACCATGACAGGAACTTCAGACGATTTGAGAGAGATCACAATATCGTGGAAGTTGTGCTTTTCCAGAAGACGCACTTTTCTCAGAGCGGATTCGACCAAAGCTTCCGGATGATGACGACCGTATTGATTGAGTAAATCATCCTCCAGTGAGCCGGAATTGACGCCGATACGAATGGGCACACCTCCTTCCCGGGCTGCCGCCGCTACCTGGCCAACCTTGCTGTCATCGCCGATATTACCTGGGTTAATGCGCAGCTTGTCGACGCCGTGTTTGATTGAGAGCAACGCTAAGCGATACTGAAAGTGAATATCGGCCACCAGGGGGATGCTGATCTGCCTCTTGATAGGAGCGATTGCCTCGGCGGCGACTTTATCAAGCACGGCGACCCGGACAATGTCGCAGCCCGCATCTTCGAGCTTTTTGATTTGGGCGACGGTGGCGTCGATATCGCGCGTATCGGTGGTGGTCATTGACTGTACTGAGATCGGCGCGTTGCCGCCAAGCGGCACGCTGCCGATCTCAAGATGCTTACTGATCCGACGGGTTCTATTGAACATTCTTGCGACTTTCAAATAATAAATAGTCAGAGATACGAGGATCAGAATGGTCGAGGTCGATACCAACATGCTCGTAAATGGCGTTCACGATCATCTCCACGGCAAAGGAGGGAGTCGAGGCTCCGGCGGTCAGTCCCACCCTATGGATGCCGTCAAACCAGTACCACTCGATTTGCTCTGGGGCATCCAGGAGATAGGCTCTGGCGCAGACATTGCTGGCGATATCGTGAAGACGCCGCGAATTGCCGGAGCTTGCCGATCCGATCACCAGCATCAAGTCCATCTCCGGCGCTAGTTCGTAGACTGCTGCCTGCCGTTTTTCGGTAGCCCGGCAGATTGTTTTTTCAATCCTGATCCCCAGATAGAGTTCCGCCATTCGTTGCGAAACCTTAGCGAACGATTCAATGCCGCGTGTGGTCTGGGTTAGCAGGGCAAGCTTGCCACGGAAATGGGGAAGCTTGTTGATATCTCCGTATTCCGCCAGCAGGAAGATGTTGTCAGGATCGATGCCAATAACGCCCATCACCTCGTCATGCTCCGGTTCGCCGTAGAGGATAATCTGGTAACCCTCGCCGATCAGTTTCTTGGCGATCTTGTGCACCCGCTCCACCAGCGGACAGGTGGTGTCGACGATTTGCAGACCCTTCGCCCTGGCCTGTTTCTTCAGTTGCGGGCTGATTCCATGCGCGGAGATCACCAGCGTACCTGAATCAATATTGTCAAGCGAGTCCTCCTGTCCCACACCTTTTTTCTTGAAAAAATCAACCACCTGGCGATTGTGGACGATCTCTTTGAGGATGGTGACCTTGCCGGGATTCTCATTCTTGGCCTGGGCCGCCAGCTTGATGGAGCGTTCCACGCCCCAGCAGAATCCCAGTTCTTTGGCGAAAAAAAGCTGAACCATTTGATCTTAATGTAAAGCTGCTTTCAAAAACTGCGCCAGATACGACCTTCGTGTCTCAATGTTATACCGGCCAGGTCCATCTGCGTGTTCATATTTCTCACACAGCAAGTATGTTCTCATCGCTATAAGATAGTATTCGCTGCTGAGAATATCAACCTTAGCCTGTCAGCAGGCGTGATTATCCTTCGCCGGCATCAGCCTGGACAAGAGAAAAGAGGAGCCTGGCCGTTCAAGTTTGGAGAGAGAAACCGATAATCAGAGTAGTAAGAGGTAACCAGGTAAAAGGTATAATAACATGACAGAGTTTGAACAAGACGTATCCACTGTCAACAGAAGGCAATTTATCAGGATACCGGCGCATTGCCAGGTAGTAGTGCAGAAAATTCTCTTCTCCGCCAAAGGCGATACCGAGGCTTGGGGGAAGGTGAAAAATATCGGCGCTGGCGGGATTCTTTTCATCTCCGAGAAGGAGTGCCGACCGGATGATATGCTCAAGGTCACCATTACACTGCCCGGCTGGAAAAAGCATCATCCCCAATTCCTACGCGTCTACGAGGATGACATTACGCCGCCGATGACCGCCGTCTGTCAGGTATTACGAAGTATGAAACTGGACGATGGCCAATATGAGCTGGCGGCGAAGTTTATCAATGTCTACGAGGATGACTTGACCGGCCTGCAACGCTTCATCGAAACGGAAGCGTATCGGTTGGGTGTAGCTAACTAAGACACAGATAGAATCTACACTACCGCACCGGCAAACGTCAATCAACTTAGGTAATTCCGTAGGCCAGGTGGTCTGCCCATTTGCATTATCAGCCCCACTTGTTTTTTTCTTGTCGATTGCCTACCATAAGAAGAGTAAGGAAATCAATGGTGAGATGTTTACTGAAGAACCGACCATAGAGGAAATCGATCAGAGATTTCTGGGATTGGCGCTGCGCGAGGCGGAAATCGCCGGCGAGAAAGGTGAAGTGCCGATTGGCGCAGTGGTGGTGCTGGAAAATAAGGTAATTGGTCGCGGCCACAACCAGAACAAGACCCTTCAGGACCCGACCGCACATGCTGAAATGATCGCCATTACCGCCGCCTGTAACCGGATTGGCAGCCGCTACCTGGAAGACGCCACGCTCTATGTTACTGTGGAACCCTGTGCCATGTGTGCCGGAGCGCTGGTGTTAGCCCGTCTGCGTCGGCTGGTATATGGCGCTGACGATCCGAAAGCAGGTGCCTGCGGATCGCTCCTTAACCTGGTGCAGGAACCGCGACTAAATCATCAGGTGCAAGTAACCGGCGGAGTTAGAGAAGCAGAATGTGCCGGTTTGATTTCCGATTTTTTCGAGAAGATCAGGAGAGAGCAGAAATGATAGCAATTGATCCTCGCGAAGTACAAGCCAAAGTTGCGCAACTCGGCGTCCGGATATGTGTCGCTTTTCCCGTCGTTATGTTTACGCTGACGTTGATCTTGAAGAAAGCGCTCTATTCGATGGAAGCTGCCCTTCTGCCGGAGAACTCACGTGAACTGGTCGGTTACATCTTCATTGCCGTTGCCCTGGCGGATATGTTCGCCGCCTTACTGCTCAAACGCCGACTTATCACTGCTTCAAATCTGGCAGCCCGCTTCTCGCCAGATCTGAAACTGTTTGCCAAACAATTCGCCGCCGCTTATGTTCCCATACTGGCAGTATGTGCAGCGCCGGCTTTGTATGGTTTGATCTATTTCTTTGTCGGTGGCGATGTCGAGACTTATGTGTTAATCTCGATTATCTGTCCGGCGTCATATATATTGACCAAGCCGCGATGGGAGGAAATAGAGAGCATCGCCAGAGAGTTATTTGAAACTGATAAGGATAGAGATAGAAAACTATAAGAGATTATTCCGGAGAGGTGCCAGAGTGGTCGAATGGGGCGGTCTCGAAAACCGTTGAGCCTTCGGGTTCCCAGGGTTCGAATCCCTGCCTCTCCGCTTTGTTTTTCACTATACACAGAATCATCTGCTTGATACATGCGTGGTGTACCCCCCTGGTGCAGCAAGTATTGTTTCGACATAGAAATAGTGGTTGCCAAACTCAACGGGAAAAGGCATAAAAAGAAACCCACCTGGCGCCGGATCATCTGGCGGAGGCGGTGGATAAGCTGGAATTGGAGCAGCTTTCTTCGCACTGCCAGCCAACTCCTGTCCCTGCAATTCACAAGCGTTTTTCCAGTTGCAGTTGAAGGTTCTCCGGGCTATCTTGCCTAAGACACCTGCGGAGCTGCCTCTTGGAATAGCAGGAAGGAGTTGTTTCAATGCCGGTCGACCCCAGCGATAACGACAACACACAGACTCACGTAGTGCTGACTAAGGGTACGATGGTATCGCACTACCGGATCATCGAGAAGATCGGCTCCGGTGGGATGGGTGAGGTGTATCTCGCCGAGGACACCGAGCTTGACCGCGAAGTCGCTCTGAAATTCCTGCCGTCGCATTTATGTCAGGATCAGGACAGTCGCACCCGGTTCACACGGGAAGCGAAGGCGGCCGCCAAGCTAAGTCATCCCAACATTGTCACGATCTACGAAGTCAGCGAATATCAAGGTCGTCCGTTCTTTGCGATGCAGCATGTCGAAGGGGATTCGTTACGTGGTGTGATAAAGGAAAAGGAGCTGCCATTAGAGGGAATCATCGGTCTTGCCACACAGATATGTGAAGGACTGAGTAAAGCCCACCAGGCAGGGGTCATCCATCGGGACGTCAAACCTTCCAACATTGTCATCGACGCCGATGGCCGCCCCAAGCTGCTTGACTTCGGGTTGGCGGCGATTCAAGGGACTGACAAACTCACGAAAACAGGTTCGACACTGGGTACGATTGGCTACATGTCGCCCGAACAGATACAGGTCAAAGAAGTCGATCAGCGCTCGGATCTGTTTTCATTCGGTGTCGTGCTGTACGAAATGATTGCCGGTCGGTTACCGTTCAAGGGTGAGAACGAAGCGGCAACCATGAATTCCGTCCTGAATGACACTCCCGAACCTTTATCGAGATATAAAAGCGGTGTGTCGGGCGAACTGGAGCGGATAGTCTCGAAACTGCTGGAGAAAGATCCATCTCTTCGTTACCAGAGTGCGGCCGGTGTTGTTTCCGACCTGAAAAGGCTGATGGTCGAGGCCACTCCGACTGCTGAGAAGCCTCGAAAAGACTGTGGGAACCGCTTCGTGGTTATAGGTGCTCTACTGGTTCTGATCGTTGTCGCCGGTTACTGGATGCTCTCAACAAGAGATACGCAACGTACCAAGGCTATCGAGCCGGAGCGCAAGATGCTGGCGGTGCTGCCGTTTGAGAATCTCGGCGCGCCGGAGGATGAATACTTTGCCGATGGAATCACCGAGGAAATCCTTACCAATCTAGCCCAGCTGTCGGGGCTGGGGGTGATCTCCCGCACCAGCGCTATGCAGTACAAGAACACTGACAAGGGCCTTCGCGAAATCGGTAAGGAACTTGGCGTCGACTACGTGCTCGAAGGCACTATCCGGTGGGACAAGACCGGCGATTTAGACCGGGTCCGCATCCACCCGCAGTTAATAGAGGTGGCCAATGACGTCCATCTCTGGGCCGACCGCTATGACGCCGTACTCTCTGACGTCTTCGAAGTCCAGTCGAGTATTGCCACGAAAGTGGCGGCGGCGCTCAATGTGACCCTGCTCGAAACGGAGCGACACGCCCTGGCGAAACAGCCGACCGAAAACACGGAAGCCTATGATTACTATTTGCGAGGGAAGCAGTACTACAGTATCGGGGTCGGTCGATATGACCACCGTAGCGCGGAAGCAATGCATCTTAAGGCGATTGAGCTGGAGCCGGAATTCGCCCTGGCGTATGCGGAGCTGGGAATGGTTTATACCGACATGTATTGGGACTTCTATGACCGCACCGAGCAACGGCTGGCGGCAGCCAA
>JAGLUH010000068.1 GCA_023134875.1 Candidatus Zixiibacteriota bacterium | reverse complement strand
GCGACCGCCGGGCAATTGTCGCAGGCGTCGCCGACGCTATCTTGATCGGCATCCGTCTGCGCCGGATTCTGAACATAGGGACAGTTATCTTGGTCGTTGAGGATGTTGTCGTTATCAATATCCGGATCGCAAACATCACCGAGACCGTCACCATCAATGTCAGCCTGTGTCGGATTGTAAACATCGACACAGTTGTCGCAGGAATCGCCAACGCCATCGCTGTCAGAATCGGTCTGCTCCGGATTATAGACAAGCGGACAGTTGTCCATCGAGTTGTGAATACCATCACCGTCGGAGTCCGGCTCCGGCATGATATTTACAATAGCATACTCCACCATCGGCGTGCAACCGCTCCAGGGACAATGAAGCTGATCGACGGTGAACCAGGCATTCTGGCTGCCGCCCCAGCCGTAGTTCATGTGGTACTGGTTCAGGCTGCCGGAAACCTGCCAGCCGTCACATACTATCGAGTGCGAATGGATACGGTACTGAATCGGTCGACCGGCATCGATTTCATCCTTGATTACATTGAACCAACTCTCGGCGGAATGATTACTGCGATTCTGTCGGTTGATTGACCAGTCGTAACGGAAATACGCAGGGAAAACCGTCTGCGCATAGGAAGTATAGGCCCCGGAACCACACCTGCCATAGTCCATATTGAAAGCGACACCGACTTCATAGCAAAGTTCCGACAACGCTTCTTTCTGCGCCGACGTACAGCCGCCGCTGCAATTGTCGACGATGTTCGCCCAGTCGTAAGTGTCGGAGAAATCTGCCGTTAGTTGCTGCCCTGGAGTGCTGCCGCCGCAGGAATTGTCGCCGCTCCAGTAGTAGGTTTCGGAACCGAGTCCGGCGGGCGGCCAGTTCCAGTAGGCCATGATCTGCGCCGTTGCTGTCGCCACGCAACCGACTACGCAAAGGCCGCCATCGCCCATCGGGCAGAGGATGTTGTAGGGGTCTCCCTGATGCCACGATGATGTTAGTAAGGGACCCACACCAGTGGGTGACATCATACCTTCCCTCATCAGAGCAGTGTTGAATTCAGCAGAGGAGACATTGAATATCTCCCACACCTGCTGATGTATCCTTCCCAGCAATACTTCACCGGCAACCGGTTGAGAGGCGTCCATGTCGCCATAGAAATCAACAAACAATCGCGTGCGGTGGAGAAGGACATCTTTTATCAGGCGCGCCAGGCCAAGGGTATCTGCTACATCAAGAGACAATTCCTCGGAGTACGCCTTGACCGGCGGCAGTTCTCTTAATGCCGGTACTACAACAAAGCCGGAAGGGAAGATCAGGTAACAGCGAGCGAGTAGCGTGTCCCTCGCGGTGATTTCGGTAACAGCGACAATTTCGGGACTAGTGGCACCAGCCCAATCACCCTTCAGGTTCGCAATATAGGAAAGCCAGTTCAGACAGACCTGTTCGCTTTCCACCTGGCTGGCAACTCTGGCTTCTGCCGTTGGGATTGCCGACAGGAAAAGAAATCCCGTTAGCACGAAGAGGATAACTGTTTTCTGTACCAGAGAATTCAGGCGCTGCAGAAAAAGAATAGATTTCTTGCGGCCGCCAGCACCGCCTGTGCTCGATTTCGACATTGTTGCTCCTCCTTAAGCTGCAGCAAGACACGACTTGCTACACTCTGCATATAATATACCGCAGTGGCGCGATTTGTCAAGCCTCAGCTTGTAGGCTAATATAACTAAGGGGGCGCTTGCCGCTATTATCGGTGCATCATTTATCGGCCCCTCTCTCGATATCTGGCTGTTGCTGGTGATGATGATTCACAAGGAGAAGCCAAGTTGGCGTACCCTGCTTGGTACATTTGTCGCGGTGGCAGGCGTGGCAATAATCTTTTTGCGTTGACGGTTGACTCAATAACAAGCCAAACAACTCTTGACTACAATCAATCGGGATATAGATTACCTCAAATCTATGAAATGGAAAGGAGTGCAATATGAAAACCTGGATAGGCCTGCTGGCGGCTATTTTGCTGACAATAACAGTGCGAGGTGAAACGATGACACTGAAGAAATCACTGGACGACGCGGATCAACTTTTCGGCAAACGTCAATACGAAGAGTCAGAGGCTGCCTATCGTGATCTTCTCCCTCTGGCTGAAAAGGAGAATGACATTACCGCGCAAGTCGAGGTGCTCTCCCAGATTGCTCGCTGCCGCCTGCTGGCACGTGATAAAGACGACGCCAGGGAGTGGCTCGCGAAGGCGGAGAAGTTGGCTTCTCCCGATCAACCCCTCGGCTGGTCACGTTATCTGGGTGTCAGGGGACGTATCGAGTGGCAGGATAACGATCTTAAGAAAGCGACTCAGACTTTTATCGAGATGTTTGGGTACTGTAAAGAACATGATCTTACCGGTCGCGCTATTGATGCGGTTCACATGGTAGCAATTGTCGGCACGCCGGCGGAACAGATCGAGTGGGGCCGAAAAGGGATCAAACTGGCCGAGGAGTCGGATACCAAAAGCTGGTTGGGTCCCCTGTGGAACAACCTGGCGATCACCTACTGCGATCTGAAGGATTACGAAGAAGCGGTTGCGGCGTTCCTGCAGGCGCGCGAGTATCATTGGCGCTACGGTAGTGAGATCAACAAGCTCTATGCCGATTATCATGTCGGTTATGCACTGCGTCTCAAAGGCGAACATGATGAAGCGCTCAAGTGGTTGCGGCCGGTGCTTAACTGGGCGGAACGTCTCGAAAATGACGATGTCATCGGGCAGGCGGCGCAGGATATGGGTGAGATTATGATCGCCCAGGGTGACAAGGCTGCCGGCCTTGAACTGCTCAGGCGTGCTCTTGGCTGCTACGAACGAGAAGGCTACCAGGATTTTGCGCCTGATATCATTAAGAAACTCAAGACGCGAATCGCCGTACTATCAGAGTAATCGCAGGTCAAGCGGCCTGTCCGTTTGACAACCTGATACGAAGGAAGAATAAAGTGAAGTATAGAACCTACAACCCGGAAACAGACAAACAGGCTGTCAACCGTATCTGGTATGAATGCGGCTGGCTTGAGAAGGATGACCCCAAGCCGATGGATGCCTTGCTGGAGGAAGCTGCTGTTATCGTTGCCGACGTCAACGGCGAGCCGGAATGCCTGGCAATGAGTTACCTGGGGGACATGGACTACCTGGGCGAGCGGCTGCCGTTCTCCTGTATTGCCGGTGTCACCACTTCGCTGGTGGCGCGTCGGCAAAAGCTGGCGGGGCGGTTGACGGCGACTCGAATCGCGCTTGATGCCGCCGCCGGAGCGCCCGTATCGGCGCTGGGCATGTTCGAGCAGGGATACTATAACCGCCTCGGTTACGGTACCTACGGTTACGAACATATCTGTTGTATCACGCCTGCAACGCTGCGGGTTGATGTCTCCCCGCGGGTACCGAAACGCCTAACCAAAGGGGACTGGAAACTGATGCACCAATCCCGGTTGAGCCGTCTGCGCGTGCATGGTTCCTGCAACT
>JAGLUH010000067.1 GCA_023134875.1 Candidatus Zixiibacteriota bacterium | reverse complement strand
TTGATCAGGTAATCGCAGTCCTGCAAGTTCTGCCCCTCTGAAATGCAGTCGGTGGCGATAAGAATATCAATCTCGCCCTCCTGTGGCATGTTCGGCATCTTCTCACGGAGCTTGGAGAGGGGTGAGAAGTTGGTCAGGATGGAGATGAAATCGGTCTGGCGGGCATAGCCGGCCTGCTTGAAGGTGGTGCGGTTGACGCCTGTGCCGGTAACCAACGCGCAGTGCAGGCCCATCTTCTCAGACACCCAGTCCTTCAGGTTTGCATAGAGATATTGTGCGGTGTCGGAAAAGGCGGTAAAAACCAGCGTTTTCCGATTGTCGTCATTCAGAGGGTGGTTAATTTTGTCCCGGATCAGACGTTTCAACTCCTGAAGCTTGGCGTCCCGGTCCGCGGTGACGGCCGCAGCTTTCTCGTGGATGGCAATCAACTGTGTGCGGTCCTTCTTGAGGTCTTTTTTCCATTCCTTGCGTTTCAGGTGCTCCAACCGGATCGGGAGCTTCTTGCCTACCATCAGCCTTTCCAGCAGCTCCGCCTCCTCTTCCTCACCCTGGTCCTTGAACAAATCGGGCTGTGTGTACTCATCGAGGTTGCCTTCGAAATGGTCGATCTTCTCCAACAGGTCGTCAATCTTCTTGATCGTACGGTCGATAGATACCTCGAAGCTGTGCACGGAGCTTTCGAGTCGCTTCAGGTAGTTTGTACGCATCATGCCAATCAGATAGGACTCGCGCTTCCTCTGATCGTTGAAGTCTGCGCGTTTCTCTTCGTCTTTGATATAACGGTTGACATGGGCGTCTTCCAGATATGCGGACGGATTGAAGATGCTTAGCTTGTATTCGGAGATAGCCGCATGCAGGTCATCGTAGGACGGAAAGTATCCCTTGATATCTGTAGCCGGATGTAGGGCTATTGGTTTGAGCCTTTTTGGGAATTCGCCCATATCCATGGTCCCGTAGTAGCTGATGATGTGTCGACGGGACCGTGCTATCGTGAGTTCGTCAAGCAGCTTGAAGAATGTGGAATCCAAGGCGTCGAGCAGGCGGCTGACCTTACGTTCCGGGTTCTTCTTCGGGTCCGCCCATTGGGTGAAGTGGGTCTGCGCATTCTTCATAGCCTGGGAAATGCTGTAGATGTCAAGCGACTCGTGGAAGGCCCGGTCCTGATCTTGTGTGATCAGCAGAAACTGGTTTCGCAAATCCTTGAGGCTGTTATTCACCGGGGTTGCCGAGAGCAGTAGTACCTTGGTATCCACGCCCGTCTGAAGAACCTTATCCATCAGGAATTCGTAGCGCGTAATCTTTCGAGTGCCATCCTCCTGATCTTTGCCACGGGCGTTGTTGCGGAAATTGTGAGATTCATCAATAACCACGAGATCATAATTGCCCCAATTGTGAGTTTCGTAGGCATCCCGCCCCAAATCGGTATGAGCCAGCACAGTGAACGCAAACCGATCCCTGATGAGGGGATTGCGTGTATCGTTGTCGCGGTAGACCTTCCAGTTATGCTCCAGCTTTTTTGGGCAGAGAACGAGTACGCGACCGTTGAGAAGTTCAAAGTACTTGATGACCGCCAACGCTTCGAAAGTTTTCCCCAGGCCGACACTGTCTGCGATGATGCAACCATGATGCTTCAAGATCTTGTTGATTGCGCCCTTTACGCCGTCCTTTTGGAATTCATAAAGCATGTCCCACACGTCGGATTCGAAGAAGCCGGTCTTCTCGTCGAGGAGGCCGCCACGTTCTGCCTCCGACAAGTAATCCTCAAAGATGTGGAAGAGTGTCTTGAAGTAAATGAACTCCGGCGAATGATTCTGGTATAACTGAGAAAGGTAGTTCAGGACATCCGTTTTGACATCCTCAACAAGTGTGTTGTCGTTCCATACTTCGTCGAACCAATTCTTCAGGTCTTTTCGATCTCTGGTGCTATCAACTTCCAAATTAAGCTCGATATTGTTGCCCATAGCGCCCAGACCAAGGCCGCACACAGTAAAGTTCGAGCTTCCGATAATGGCTTCTTGAACGCCGTTGTTGTCCATGTGGTACATCTTGCCGTGGAGGAAGCCCGGCTTGATAATCGACCTGACATCGACTTTACTCTTCAACCAATCTGAACATTCTCTCGCCACTCGTTTTTGCTCAAGGCGGTTGGATAGCAAAAGGGCGTCGTCTTCAATCCTGAAGACTTTTTTCTCTGTTTTGTCAGGGTCAAGTGATTGGATGAATTGTGGTTCTCCGAACAGGAACCGAAGATGGTTGATCCGGTCGAGTTGTTCCTTCAGGGCAGCATAGGCGTAAATCGTAAAATAAGCGGAGACGAATGAGAGATCTGAGCCTTGGAGGATCTTCTCTTTGAGAAAATCACCTATCGTTCCACGATGGTGGTTGTCCCGGATACCGGATGCTTTTAAGCTGGTTTTGGTGTCTGTGTTCATGGTTGTA
>JAGLUH010000066.1 GCA_023134875.1 Candidatus Zixiibacteriota bacterium | reverse complement strand
TTTTGAGACAGCCTCCAAGAGGTCGTAATCTACATGCTGACAGTTGGTTGAGTGCGTAGAATGGTGCTGCCTTGCCGGGATGTTAATGGAAACTTGATATTGATTTGAAGCGTTATAACTTATAGTTATGTGAGGGCCGGACTGAATCCAGTCTGAGAAACAATGACTTCCTAAAGGCGAGAAAACGAGAGAGAAACAATGCGATTTGTTCTTATCATTGTCGGTATCACACTGGTTCTGAGTCTGCTGCAGTTACTGTTGCTGCGGATTCTGAACCGTTCCTACTGGAAAATCGGCTGGGTCCGGTATGCCTCAATCGGCTTGGTACTCTACACGTTTACTGCGGGAGCGATCTGGATTGGCGGCGTCTGCCTGGGACGAATCGATCTGGCCTACCTGGGCGTCTACGGGGCGGCGCCGGCGGTGGTGGTTTCCCTGGCGCTTATCGTCGCTCTGCCGATCTCCGGAGTGATCAACACGATCCAGTATTGGTATATCCGCCGGCGTCAGCGGCGGGGTCTCGAAGAGGATATCGCACCGCAGTCGCTCGGGCGTCGGCTCACTATCCAGCGTCTGGCGGCAATAGTGCCTCTCTCTACCCTCGGTCTTGCCGCCGTCGGTACAGTGCGATCTTTTGGCAGCGTTGACGTTCGCGAGATTCCTTTCTATTTCCAGAACCTGCCTGCTAATCTGGAAGGATTCCGGATTCTGCATCTCTCCGATTCGCACCTGGGCCTCTATGTCGACCTCGGTGATCTGGAGGCGCTGCTGCTTGATGCCAAAAATTTCAGGCCTGACCTCGTTCTCTTTTCCGGTGACATCGCCGATGATCTGGAGTTGCTGCCCGATGCCATCAAAATGATTGAGGAATTAAGGCCGCCATATGGCGTTTACTGCTCAATGGGCAATCACGATTACTATCGGGGCGCCAGACGTGTCATTGCCGCTTTTGCAGCCAGTTCGACGCCGATGTTGATCAACAGTGGCGTTAGTCTGAAGGTTGGAACCACCGCCCTTTTCATCGGTGGTGCGGATGATCCCATTTCCATGAGAGGGTCGATTGATCAGTTTATGAAGGATTCGATTGACCAAACCTTTTCTCATGCCGCCGCCGACAGCTTCAAGATAATCATGAGCCATCGCCCTACCGGTTTCGACTATGCCGCTTCCCATGGGGTCGAGTTGACCGTTGCCGGTCACACTCATGGCGGTCAGCTTGGCTTTATGGGTCAGCCTCTCTTTCAACGCTGGGGGCTGGAACGCTATATCTGGGGTAAGTTCCAACGAGGCAAGTCACAGCTTTACACCAGTTCCGGAGTCGGTCATTGGTTCCCCTTTCGGTTGGGCTGTCCCGCCGAGGCACCAGTTCTGGTGCTGAGAAAGAGTCGTGATAGTCAGTCAGCTTGAGCGCTCAGGGTTGATTTCACACCGTCATCTTCTCTTCGGCGCGCCTCTCCTGAAAACTTTGCACTTCTTCAATGACCTTCTCCGCTTGCCGGTTGATCACATTCAGGCCCGCAATAGTCCTGGGATTCTCAGGTAATCGCGATTTTATCAGTCTCTCAGTCTCCGTCATGATTGTCGTCAGCGGTTTGGTCAGGCGCCGTGACAGGTCAGAAGAAAATTCGTTTGAAGTCGTGGTCTTCTCCAGTCGATTGATTCGACCGGAAAGCTCCCTGACCTGATCACTACGATCGGCCGCCAGGAACGTTTGTGCGACGATGTTTCCCATCGCCCGCGCGAACAGGGTCTCCGGAAGAGTGAAACTGCGTCGCTCCCATTGCCGCATTTCCGCCAGCGCCATGATGCCGAGCGGTTGGTTGTCTGCCATCAGAGGTACCAGCAACGCCGAACGCAAACCCGGGAGCAAAGTCTGCTGCTGCTCGCTATCGTCCATCCGCATCCGCTCGTCCTTCTGGTCGATCACTATCATGCGGCCAGTCTCCAGCACCAACTTATGCCAGTAGGTGTCGGCCAACGACAGGGTGTCGGTATTGGTAATCTTCCCGCCGAAATCGCGAATCCCGGATTCCGTCACCAACTTCAACCTTTCCTGCTGCGGGTCATAGCGCCACAGCCGGCCGAAGGCGGCGGGGAGTTTGCGAACTACAGTGTCGAGGAATTCCTTGAGCGAGGTATTATAGTCCTCAGCGCTTACCAGGCTTTTCAACGCACCGGCGATATCCAGGATTCGGCGATTATAGGAAACCAACTCATGTGACAGTATATCGGTCTGGATCAGCGGCAGCAGTGTCCCCACCAGTTCGCTGACCATCTCATCAGTGACCAATGAGGTGAGGTTCTGCGAGGAGGCGGCAATCGTTAGCACCGCCAGCGTGCGCTTGCCGATACAAAGCGGGATCGAGACCGCCGCTTTGGCGCCGCATGACGCCAGCCAGCGGTCATCCTCAAAGGAACTGGCGGCAAGATCGGTGGCATGTGTCACTTCCTGCGAATCAAAAAGCTCACCCAACCGTGTTTGGTTGGTGGAAATCGATTTGTCCCGCTCCGTCAACAGGTTCTTGCCCCGACCGAGGCAGTACTGGTTGACGTTCAAGCCACGGGGATCGTAGATAGCGATGCGAAGAATATCGTAATCGATCAGCTCCCGCAGCGTCCGATCGATAGTATTCATCTGGTCGGCAACCCTTTCCCTAGTGGCCAGTTTCTCACGTAGTGCAGCGAACACATCCCGCATCCTGCCCGGGCTGGTCTTGACTGAGGGAGCAGTGCCGGTCGCCGCCGTGAGCTGGCTCGAAATCAATCCAAGAAGCTGCTGGATTTCCGGAGTTAGGATCGTTTCCTGATCCCAGATTATCAACATGACCGACGAAGTCGCGTCATCATTGTCAAGAGCGACCGCTGTTACCGGTCGACCGTCATCTTCCAGACCCTGCTGGACAAGTACGGGTTTGTCAGCGGCAATTGCCTCATGGCACCAGGAATAGACCTGGGAATCCCGGCTTACAGCAGTCGCCGGATAGCTACAACTTCTGAGCAGGCTGTTCGATTTCTCATAATCGTAGAACTGCACCTGCGCCGCGCCAAGTGAAAAGCGTAACAGCCGTTTTATCTCTTCCAGCATTTGCCGGCGGTTTTCCGCACCATGTCTGGCAGCAACTATTGAAGTAAGCAGATTCAGGTGGTTGCGGGTGAGATTAGCCCTCATTTCGGCGGCAGCCAGTCGGGGAATCCATTCCATCATGCTTACCCCGAGGAAAACCCCACCGCTTACCAGCAGGACAGCCTCCAGTACGCTCTGATAAGCAGCATAATTGGCGGCGACAAACTGTGGCAGCAGACCATTAGCTCCCGCAATTCGCACCAGCATTAGCAGTAGCCAGAAGCCGAGTCCGATCATTATCTTGTTATATGTTTCCTGCTGTGACACGAAGTAACGCCCTTTTGCTTTATAGGCGACATAGCTCAGCAAAACCAGAAGCGCAAGAAATAGGTATTCTGCGATAAACATATTTTCCCCCGTAAGTTTCGGGTTGTCCTGCTAACGATATTATCGACAGAGACTTGAATAAACTTAGGGAGAAAGGTCGTCGGGAGAAATACTGCCTATTTCAGAGAGAAACTAAGGTATTTTGTCCTGGTTTCGACAAATGCCGACATCTCGCCGGACTTGAATACTCCCTGATCGGTCACGAAGAAATCGACCAGTTGATTGTCGATTTCTTCAAAGAGCGGAACTTCACGATAGAGATTTTTAGCCAGACGCACTTGATTGATTTCGCGGGTTGTGCGGAACTTGTCGGGCACCAGTTTGCTGCCGTCGGCGACCACCACCACCGGTTTGCTCTCATTGACCGCCGCCAGCGCCAAGCAGTTGGTGCCAATTTTGTTGGTAAAACTCCGCTCCGAAACCCAATCGGCGCCCAGGAGAATCAAGTCGACATCTCTAACATAGTGATACTTGGCATCGTCAGGGAAGAGCGTCACCTTGAAACCCGCCAGAGCCAGTTCTTCACCCAGTTTTTCCCCTTCTAGCTCCGGTCGCGCATCAGAAAGATAAAGCTTGGTCTTGCGGTCTAGCAACTCTCTAACTACTGTCGTGACAGTACTGGAATTGCTGTGGAGCATGACAGATTTTGTCGATTCCAAAATCTCCCTGACATTATCCAGTATCTTTCCGATTGCTGCCTCCCACTCCTTCTGCAACTGATCCACAAGATCACAAAGCTGCTGACGGCGATCTTTTTCCGCCTCGGCGGCTTTCGCCGCCAGTTGGGAGACACGCAAGGCGGCATAATAAAAGGGCGCCATGTCACTCCGCACAGCGACGATGGCACGACTCAGGCTCTTGCAGAAATCGTCAGAGATAGTCTCCGCCTGCTGCAGGTAGGTCTTGAACAGGGAAAGGAACTTGACATAAAGCTGCGAAGCGCCATGCAGCCGGTCTGAGGTGACTTCCTCAAAGAACTCTGCCGACGAGATCATTGATCTTCCTCATGTTCTTGAAATGCACTTTGGCGACTTCTTCGAGTCGTTTTTCCCCAAATGACTCTACGAATTTTTTGCCCGCCCGATCAACCTGTGACGCAGCGCCTTTGGGAAATTCGATTTTCCAGCGACGCCGCAACTGCTCCATTTTCTTCAGGAACTCCGCCCGCGCAATGATCGAAGCCGCCGCCACGGGCGGATGTATCTCACCCCTGGTCTGCTGAACTAACTCAATCTGTCGCCCCTTCTCCATGATCGCCCGCTTAAGCAATTCCTCCTTGCCGAATTTGTCACTGATTATCATCGTGCAATCGACCCGCGCCAGCAGGTTCTCCAGCGCGCGAGCGTGCCCCCACGCCAGCAGGCGATTGAGATTGCCGATTTTCCGGTAAAGCTCATTGTACTTAACCGGCATGATTACGACGATATCATGGGGGATATGGTGGCGCAACCGTTCGGCCACCGCCAGCGCCCTGGCATCAGTGAGCTTCTTGGAATCACGAACATTGAGCTTCGCCAGCAAAGATTCATGCTCCCTGCCGATCGCCGCGGCGGCAATCACCAGGGGGCCGAAAAAATCCCCCTTACCCGACTCATCTACCCCCCCGATGTAGTCTACTGATTTCGCCACGTCAATTGGCGCGTTCCAGGTACTTGCCGGTGCGCGTGTCTATCTTCAAGCGATCACCCTCCTTGATGAAAGGGGGCGCCTTGACCGTCAAACCGGTTTCCAGTTTGACCATTTTGGTGATGTTGGACACAGTGTCGCCCTTGACCGCGGGCTCCGCTTCCACAACCTTGAGTATCACCGATGTCGGCATATCGAGATTGATCGGATTGCCTTCAAAATATAGTATGGTGTATTCGTCGTTCTCCTTCAGGTACCAGATATAATCTCCCAACTGATCTTTATTGAGCGAGAATTGGTCATAGGTCTGCGCATCCATGAAAAACCACTCATCACCGGAATTGTACAGGTACTGTGTCTTCTTATGGCTGAAATCGGGTTCGGCAAATGATTCCCCCGAGGAGAAGGTCTTGTCCAGCACCTGACCGGTGCGGATATTCTTCAGCTTGGTACGCACGTTAGCCCGACCGCGACCGGTGGCGGAACGACTGAAATCAACTATGAAGTATGGCTCGCCATCAATGGCAATTTTCATTCCGATTTTGAAATCACTGGTGGATATCATATCAACCTCCGTTGGCGCTGAACAATACTAAGCAAACCGGCAGAATATAGGTAATAATCGGCGGCTTTGGCAATTATTTTTGGGCGGGCGTTGGGGAGCGATAATTCCTCTCAATAGCGCAGGCCGTCTGGTATACCTTGTCCGCCAGTTTCCGGGGAGAAAGCACAACCGCGTCGCCGCCGAAACCGATAATCCAGCGGCTGATCTCCTCAATGCCGGCGACCGTCACGGTGTACTTGACCGAGCCATCCGCCTGCTCGATAACACTCTCTGAGGGATGATGCCTGCCGGTCAATACTACTGTTGCCGCCCGCCCTGTCAGTTTCAGGGTTACCTTGACCGGTTCGCCGCTAAAAACATCCCAGGACGACTCGAAGAAATTCTCAGGGGTAACCTGATGATCGCGCTCGTATTTCTGATCGGTAACCGTCAACCGGGAGATCCGGTCCAGCCGAAAAAGCCGCATGGCGCGACGCAGATGACAATAGCCGATCAGATAGTAAGCTCGACCACGAAATACCAAGCAATAGGCGTCTACGCGCCGGTTGGTTTTGCCCGAAGCCAGTGACACGTAATCAAACCTGACCACCACATCGTTATCAACCGCCTGTCGCAGCAGATCAAAGATCAGCTTGAAACTGCGGGGATGCTGGGTTGACTTGAGGGCGATCTGATGGCGCGGCGGCGATTTTTTGACCTCTTCCGGAATGGTGTTGTTTACCGCATGATCGATCTTGGCGAGGATGTTTTCAATAACCACCCGCCCCAGCGCCAGCCTGCCGGAGGGCAGCGCCGCCAGCGCCATCTTGAGTGTGATATATTCCTGCAGGGTGAGATTCATGGGAGGCAGGAAAGTTCCCGGCAGGAGTTTGTAGCCGTGGTCGTAGTAGATCGGCGCTCCCGCTTGCGCCAGCGAGACAACGTCCCGATAGATCGTGCGTTCACTGACACCACACCTGGTCGCCAGCGCACCGGTGGTCAGACGGCGGTTACTACGTAACAGGTTCAGAATTGTCAACAGCCTGGCTGATTTGCTCATCGCCGATAGCCCGCAAACATCAAGTATCACTCTTTGTCTTAAACCAAAATATTATCGGTTCAAAATGAACCATTGTCAAGGAGTTTGTGCTTCTTCCCAAACACCGATTCCCCAACTCTATCGGACATTCCCCCCTATTTCGCTGAGTAAGAGAAGAGCTACCTGTGTTTGCTACCGGTAAAAGCGGCGGCAGATCATTCCCTTACATATCAAACAGGCGGTGGCACGGGTCTTGCGCTCAAAGGAAGAGCAGGATGGGGCTCAATGGCGGAAACGCTTCAGGAGGAGTGTTGATAAATGAAACAAGACGTAACAAACCGCAAAATAGCTGGAGTAATAGCGCTGCTGATACTGGGCAGCCTGACTTTGAGCGGGTGCAGTTTCCAGTCACCGGAAGCGCCAAGCTGGGATACCACCTTCCAGGTTCCCCTGATCAACAAACGGTTTTCCTCCGGAGAGCTGTTTGACAAGCTGGCAGCGGACAACATCGCCACCGATTCCGCCGGTAACAGTTTCTTTTTCATCGAGGAGACGCTTGACTCGGTCGCCATCGACAACACGCTGCAACTCGATGCTGTTAATGCCAGCTATACAAAAGAGATCGGCGACATCAGGGTTGTGACGCCGGCCCCGCAGGCGCAGCAGATAGCACTGGTGGATTATGTCCCGTTGGCGGCGGGCGTTGTCCCCGATACCGGCATCCAGGTAGACAAAGCATTTGACCAACCCAGTTCATTCTCACAGGCCGTGATTGCCGACGGTAGTCTTATTTACAGCGCCATCAACAATACCGTCCTGCCCCTGGATTCGATCTCCTGCGAAGTGAGGCAAAACGGGGGCACGGAACTGGTAGCAACCTGCAGCTTCCCCGGCGGTCTGGCTGTCGATGCAGCCTATACTGATACGGTATCCCTTGACGGCAAGGCTATCACTTCTGATCTGATGCTACAGATTTACTTCCACACGCCCGGCGGTAGTTCGCAATCGCTGGCCGGCAGTGTTATCGATTTCACCTTTACTTATTCGGATGAGTTCCATGTCAGTTCGGCCACGGCACAGACGGAAGAATTCGCCAGTAGCTACGAGGAACGCACAGCACTTAACACTGACTATCATATTTTGGGCGCTACGTTTTCCACTGGCACTTTCACATTTACTGCTGAGAACAACCTTGCACTACCCGCCGATTTGACCATCACGTTTCCGGAGATCACCTACGATGGCAGCGCTCTTTCCGTTCCCTTCACTCTGGGTGCCGGCGGCGTCGCAGACTACTATATCGATCTCGCCGGCTGGCAGGTGGCACCGATCGCTGATTCGATCCTGGCTCAGATCAGCGCCTTGATCCCCTCTTCCGGCGCTGAGTTTGTCAACATTAATTCAAGCGACAACTTCAGCTTTCAGTTTGAATTATCCCAGCTCAACTTTGCCACCGCAACGGCAGTAGTTGCGCCGACAGAAATCGAATGGACTGAGAGCACCATTGATATAGAGGTTCCTGAAGGATTCGCCAGCGCTTCCTTAGCGGCGGTGGAACTGGAACTGACGATCCATAACGGCTCCGAGCTTCCGGGCGAATTGAGCATACAACTCGAGGGAGATAACGGCAAGAGCTTCACCCTGACCGGCAACATCGCCGCCGGTTCTCCGTCCTCGCCATCACAAACCATCATTTGTGCGGATGATCTAGCCGATTTGCTCTCGCCGATTCCCGGTTCGATCACAGTGTCGGGAACTGCCACCGTCGGCGATGGTGTGAGCACCGTAACCATCACCAACAATGATTTCTTCTTAGCCTCTGCTGTAATCACTGCCCCGCTGACTCTGACGTTAGATGCGGAGATGGTTGAAGGGGAGATGCAAAAGGTGGAAGTGGACGAGGATATTTCCGAACGAGTTGACCGTCTCCATGAGGCGATATTCAACGCCACCATCAGCAATCATCTTCCCCTCGGCGCCAGCATAGTAGTATACATCGCCACTGATTCCACCACCCTCTACACCGATCCGCAGGTAACCATCGGCCCGCTCACCTTCGCAGCGGCCACCGTCAATGACAACGGCATCGTCATCGGCGAGATCGTCAGCAACAATACTATCCACCTGACCAGCGAGGAATTCGCGGTGTTCCGCAACCCGACGATCTATGTCGGCCCGTTGCTCGATATCCCGGGAACGGACAGCCAAACCGTCACCATTCGCTCCCAGGATTACCTCGATATAGTCGCCTGCGTCGAGATCAGCGTCCGGGTGGGTGGGGAGGATTTCTAAGATGAAAAGCAATGTGAAAACCCAAGAGTCACGGCAAAGGAGATGATGATGAGATACACGAAACTACTTACGATACTGACTACTGTTCTGCTGCTGTTGACCATACCATCGGCAGCGGGACAGCCGGCGCAGAGCGCCCGCTCTCTGGGGATGGCCGACAGCTACCTGCTGCTCTCATCGAATTGCGAGGCGGCGCTCCTCAATCCGGCCAACCTGGCGCTGCCGGGCAGAACGAACTACTCGATCAAGCTCTTTTCGCTGTCAGGCCGAGTTAATAACAATGCTTTCTCGCTGAATGATTACAATAAGTATAACGGCGCTTACCTCACCGAAGCAGACAAGCAGGATATCCTGAGCAAGATACCGACGGATGGGCTCAGTCTCGATTTTGCCGGTAGCGCCAGTCTTCTCTCTTTCTCGGTTGGCTCCTTTGCCTTTACCAGTGAGGTTATCGGCGGCGGTTATGGCGTCATCGCCAAAGACCCGATTGAACTTGTCCTGATGGGCAACAAGATGGGGGAGTTGGTAACAGCTGATGGTTCTGATGCTGCCGGCTGGAGCGCAGTTGCCATCGGTGTCAGTTATGGTCGAAATATCCTGAATAGAAACGACCTGTCTCTTAATGCCGGCGCCAGCTTCAAGTATCTTCGCGGGCTTGCCTATTTCGGCATCAAGGACTTGAGTGCCGAAGCCGTCACTCTGGCAACAGGTTTTGCCGGAGAGGGTGGACTGACCATGCTCCAATCACAGGGCGGTTCCGGTTACGCGGTTGATCTCGGACTTGCCGCCACGAAAGGTGATACCCGCTACGGCCTGGTTATTAGGAACCTGCTGGCTTCGATCAACTGGAACCAACAGGCAGAGAAAACCCTCTATACATTCCAGTTTGATAATCTGACTGTTGACAATGCCGGCGAGGACACCATCCTGGTTTCCGACAACCAGATCATACCTATCAATGCTTTCTCTTCTCGTCCGCCGCTGCAAATCGAGGTAGGCGCCGCTCGCCACTTCGGCAGATTCCTGGCGACTGCCAGCTACCGGCAAGGTTTTGTTAACAGTGCCTTTGTCTCGCGCAAGCCGCGACTTGGTGTCGGCGCTGAGTATCCGGCGACCGGTTTCCTGGCGCTTCGTTCCGGTTTGGCCATCGGTGGCAGCGAGAGCTTTTCCACGTCAATCGGTACCGGCTTTAGCCTGGGTCCGGTACATCTTGACCTGGCTTATGCCGCCGCGGCCCGAATAGTGCCGTGGGGCGGTAGAGGTGGCCAGTTCGCAATATCGACAGCATTCCAGTTCTAACTACAAGGAGATTATCATGGCAGAGCGCGGAGCGATTATTATTACAGCGACAACCATCGCCGCAGTTTTCCTGTTGACGGCAACAACGGTGGCGATGCCTCCTCATCCGGCAGTGGTGGAAGCTATCGAGCAGGGGGGTGAGCTTCCCTATGCACTGGCGCACCGTGACGAACTCCTGCAGCGCGGCGTAGATGCTGCCGGTGCCGCTCCCGCCGTCAAGGCTATGGCCAAGCAGGCAACCGGTACGGCTACCTCACAGTACAAACTGCTCTGCATCCTGGTGGAGTTTGCCGACAATCCGGCGACTGTTGCCGCCGCTGATTTTGACAGTCTCCTCTTCAGTCAGCAGTCACCCTCGGTGAGACACTACTACAATGAGGTCAGCTACGGCACCATCGACATAGTGACGGTAAACCTGCCCTCTTCACTCGGCTGGCAGAGTGCGCCCCAGAGTTATTCCTACTATGTCAACGGCGCCAGCGGTCTCGGTTCCTATCCGCAGAATTGCCAGAAGCTGGTCGAGGATTTGGTCAACCTGGTCGATGGCGTAGTAAACTTCGCCGACTATGACAACGACAATGATGGCTGGGTTGATGGCCTAACCCTGATACATGCCGGCAAGGGCGCCGAGGCTGAGTCGAATCCCGGCCAGGCTAACAACATGATCTGGTCGCACAAGTGGGCCACCTATGTCCCGATGTCGAAGGATGGTAAACTAGTATATATCTACAGTATCCAGCCGGAGTATGTTCTCAGCGCCGGTGACGCCACCATCGGTGTCCACTGCCATGAGCTGGGGCATTCGATTTTCGGCCTGCCTGATCTCTATGACACCGATTACTCCTCATGTGGACTGGGGAAATGGTCAATAATGGCTGCCGGTTCCTGGAACGGCCCCAATAGCAATGGTGGTTCACCCGCTCATTTCGACGCCTGGTGTCGTTTGCAGTGTGGCTTTACCACCGCCAACAACGTTACCGCCAATGTGAACTCACAGATCATTCCCAGGATAGAAACCGACTCGACCGGCATCTTCCGTCTCTGGAGCAACGGTGCGGCGAGCAGCGAGTATTTCCTGATCGAGAACCGGCAGCAGGTCGGTTATGATACTTATGTTCCCGGCAGCGGCCTGTTGATCTATCATATCGATGATGCCGTGTCGACAGACAACGACAACGAATGGTATCCGGGACATACGTACAATGGACACTACCTGGTGGCGCTGGAGCAGGCGGACAATCTCTACCAGTTGGAGAAGGACTCCAGCTATGGTGACGACGGCGACCCTTTCCCCGGCAGCAGCGGACAGACATTATTCTCGAATATTACTTTCCCCTCCAGCCGCAGCTATTCGGGGAGCAATACACTGGTAGCAGTCAACAACATTTCCAGTTCCGCCGCCATCATGACCACAGACCTGGTTGTCGCTCTCGTTGCTGATGTTGATGATTATATATCTGATCCGATTCTCCCCG
>JAGLUH010000651.1 GCA_023134875.1 Candidatus Zixiibacteriota bacterium | reverse complement strand
CCAGCACCTATGTTGGCAAGAGTTGCTACCTGGAACTGACGAGCTATCCTGGCTTTGTTCCAGTCTGGTAGGTCTTTGGGTGCACCGAGGAGTTTACTCCACCATGCGCTTGTAGAGAAATCTTCAGCCGCCTCGATAGCCGCTTCTATCGCCTTCTTCCGCATAGGGGCATCAATCGGTATTGGATTGTTTGCACTACGTTGAGCTGCAAGGAATGCTTGAGTCTCACCCTCCCCCTGCTGCCTGAACGCCTCGTAGTTAGCAAAGAGCGTAGCAGTCTTCTCTGTATCATGATCGCGCTGAGAGCCTACAGGGAGGGCACGATAGAGATCGATAGCCTCCCTTATGTTGTCAGGAAGCTTCTCAGCATCTCTTAGTTGATCCGGGTTTATATTAGGCAGCATATCAAACATATCCTGCCATTGCTTATTGTGGATGTGCTTATCGGAGATTTGCTTATACATCTTGCGCTTCTCCTCTTGCACAATCGCAGCATGTTGCTCCGGGGTTACATCCTTGGTTCTGTCCTCGATTGCCTGGAACATGTCCTGCTGCATCAACTGGATTACACCTTCAGATGTTTTACTATCCAAAGGCGTAACAGGGCCAGCAAACTCTTTGGCAAGCTGGAGCCGTTGCTGTTCTGCACGAATCTGGTTAATCCTTGCAACTTCCGAGCGTGCACCAGCGAGGGTATATCCCCCGATTGTTTCTGCATTTTGATAGAATGCTTCAGCGTTGATAACCCCGCTCCTCAGGTCAGCCGAGTTAACATCCTTCATCTCAGCTATCTCTGCAATCCCACGCGTTTCATTCAGCTTCAGCGCGGCCCGCTCAGCATCCTGCAATCCGGCTACACGCTCAAACATACTGGCTTCTTGATTACCAGTAAATACCTTGGTATAATTGATGAGACGTAAATCCCCATCCTTGGCTGCATTAATCGCAGCCTGTCCAAGCATCGCTTCACGTTCCTGCATTGTGAGCTTTAACGTGGCGGCACCATCATCCATAATGGCATTCGCAGCCGTTGTAAGATTGGCACCATCTAGCCCCTCAAGGCGAAGTAGGATGTTATCTTGAAAGGCTTTCTGACGCTTCAGGTGTTCCTGTTCAAGCTTTCCACTAATTCGTGCAACCCCTAGCTTAGGTAATTGCTCCCCGAAGAGGGCATTCATTGCACTAAGTGCATTTACATCCCCCTCCAGGTGAGGGTGCTCAAGCAGGAAGTTATCGTGCATTGCACCAAAGCTGGAACCAAGATACTCATCCCATTCATCATCTGTTCCTGTGAAGGTAGCGGCTTCTGCCTCAACCTCTTTGCTAAGGCTGAGTACATTATTCTGTAGACCAATAATACTATGCGCCCGGTAACCTGCTACCGTCGCATCGTCGGAAGGTTCAAGATTGCGCATAGCCCGACTTTGCTGCTGAACTGTATCTTCCGCAATCTTTCTCTGAAAATGCTTGCCTGCCTCTGTCGCTAGAATGCCACTTGCACGCACTAAGGCATTCATGACTTGTGCACCTTGAGGCATACCAACATCAGGTAACATCTGTGGCGTTTTTGGCGCTAGACGTCTGAATCCACGCTTAACTGTCGCAGGGGCTTGTCCCACCCCGCGTACAGCTTCTCTTTCTATTGCCATAAGGCTCCTTTATCCCTCATCTACACCACCACCAATAGCACCACCAAGAACCTCCGGCTTTCTACGAGATTCTTTATACCGCCTCTTGAGGCTAAGGCCAGCAGAGTAGCCTTGAAGTCCCGCACCGGCTACCCCGAGCCCTGTTGCTAGGGCGGATGGTTTATGAAATGTACGAGTTGTCTGAGAAGCAAGACCCTGACGCTCGATGTTCCTGGCTTCAGCATACAAGCCTTCGAGTTGGGTATTGCGGTTCTTAACGATCTTACTTACGTTAGCTCCCCTGGTCTGGCGGAGGTCACGCAACATACTGTCAACTGATCCACCGAAAGTTCCAGAAGCACCCGCTATAAGATTGACACGCCCAACAGCTTGGATGTATTCCTTTTGCTGCGCTAAGGACGCCTCAAGGGATTCTTCCTCTATCTCTCGTTTTGCTGCACCTAAGTCTGCGTATGAATCCGCAGTAAGTAACCTAGCAGCTAAATTAGCAGCCTCTTGATCCTCATAGGCCGCATCAA
>JAGLUH010000650.1 GCA_023134875.1 Candidatus Zixiibacteriota bacterium | reverse complement strand
CATACGGCTTGATGTCCAGAAGCGGCCGGCTGGATCGGCATGCCGTCGGGTTCTGTAAACGGTGTGTGAATCACGCCAATCGGATGGAATTCGATTTTCATCTCTTGTCACGCGAACATCTGCGCCAGCATATCATGCATCGAAGCACCATAACACTCGTGGCAGTACTGAGCCTTTTGCGCTGCGGGTCCTTTTGGCCAGGATGGGGAATGATGAAGGGGAGGAGATCGCCAGTCGGCGACCATTCGGACTGTTCGATCGCAGCGTCGATGGCCGTCGCGAGTCCACTGATGTGATCGAACGACCGATATCGGTCAGCGGCATGGATATCGAGACACAGCTGGCCCGCTGGGTAGAGAAGCCAGAGTAGGTTCGAGGTCTTCAGCAGGGCGACGGGACTATGCTGCCGAGCGAACGAGACTTCGCATCAGATCAGGCCTGCTTTCAGCAGCCCGACCGACGGCAAGGGCAAGCATCACCGATAACGAGATCGTGACCATCGTCGACATCTTCGCCAGTCCCCGAATCGTGTGGTGTTCGAATCCGAAGCTGGTATCGATGCGGCTGTTGATCCGTTCCAGGGCGGTGCGTCGGCGATACAGAGTCTTCCAGCGATAGCTGGAGCGGGCCATCGGGGTGAAGATCCTGCGGTCTGTGGACAGCGGGATACGCACACTCGACCGGATCGGACATCGGTGCATCCCATGGCACTCATATCCGTAGTGTCTGGCCGGACATCGATACTTCAATGTCATGCGCTCCTTCTCGAACCCGCCGAAAGCCATCTCCCGTTCGGTGTGCATCGCCGGGCACATGCAGCGAATCGTGCCCGACCAATCATAGGTTACGTTCTCTCGGCCCGGTACGCAGCGGGTCGGGTCCGGATCTTTCCAGGTGTTGCGAATATCGATTACTGGCTTGATCTCATACTCATCCCACAGCCTGGTGACCAGCTTCCCGTCGTCATAGCCTCGATCACCGGTGAATACCTCGCACTTCCTGAGGACATCCGCTCTCCTGCTCTCAAGACCGGAGAGCAGCCTGTGCACCACCGGCATCTCATTCGTATTCGCTGGCAAGACGGTGAAGGCAACCGGTAGCTCGTAGCTTGTGTCGGCAATCAGGTGCAGCTTGTAGCCGAACCACCGTTTCACCGTCTCACGAATCGTGCCGTCGGTTCCTTTCGAGCGATGAGTGTGTACACCCCACTTCGCCTCATGATCGCCTCGCCGGTCGCCACGCTCACAACGCCCACTGCGCCGGGCAACACTGGCCAGCGCCTTCCCATCGCAGCCCAACTCGCGACCAAAGCCGGGAAGTTCGTCATAGCACCTTCTGCTCAGTTCGACGAAGATTCCCAGCAGTTCTTCCTCATGCCTGAGCAATGACCGCAGGAATCTCGTGTACACCCAAGCCTTCGGCACCGCCTCGATTCCCCGGTAGATGTCAAATCCACATACCTGTCGCAGCTGCGCGTTTCGCTTCAGTTCTCGGCAAAGGCTCTCGGTACTCGGGTGACCGAACACGATGGCCGCCAGGATCGAGTTCCACACCGCTCGCACCGGGTAGTCATTCCGCCCGTTGCCTCGCCGTGCCTCCAGCCGCTCCATCAACGGCTCGTCGGGAAGGTGACGAAACAGCACCTCCAACCGTTCCAGATCACCGAGTTCATCGATATCGGCCCAACAAAAAAGATCACTTCGTGCTATACTGGCCATGGGGTGTTCCTTCCTCGTAATTCTTTTCCAGCTATGAGGTTATCATAGTGAATTCGAAAAGGGCACCCCTTCTTTCCCTCTCTGGGGTCAGAATTGAGGTTTCTCACTCATTGACTTGTATTCCGCCCGTCGCCCGGCGCTCTCGTGGGGTAAAAAACTTCTTCTCGTTCTCTATCTCTTGTCGCTACAAGACCTTCGCCGCAGCGCAAAAGGCTCCTACTGGTCACCCACCCGGCGAATGAAGTCGACGGATACCTGGAAGCCGGCTGGGCGGCTGTGCCGGTGGCGCACGCCGTCCAGCTCCACGAGGTCCACGGCGCTGCCGCTCTCCCGCAACTGGTCTGCATACTCGCGCTGGTTCGGTGGGGTGATAATGATGTCCTGGACCCCTTCCACGAGAAGCACGGGGATTCCGTGTCCGCTCAAGCCCGTCTCATTCTCATCCAGAATCGATGCGAAATCGGGGAACTCCTTGTTCACGCGACGCTCTTGAAGCGCCTCGTGGAAGCGTTGGGTGTAGAGCGACTCGCCGTCAAAGGGATAGAAGTACTGAAACTCGTTCACGCACATGCGCAGGACATCTTCCTCCAGAGTGGGAATCCACCGCGGCAGGAGCAACTCCTCTACCTTCACGCGCTTCTCACCATAGATCTGCAGATAGGAATAGATGATTTCGGGAGCGTAGTAAGCCACCGTGCGCATGAGCGTCTCAACGCTGTTGGTTGACCCGAATCCAATGGCGCCGTCCAACTGAAGCTCCGGGGCGTAGTAGGTGACCATGTCCGCCGCAGCGAGGGCTGCGTGTCCGCCCTGCGAATAACCGGCGGTGACATTGCTTGTAGAGGGCTGAACTGTTGATCGGCGGCGTGACTCAGCCGAACTCACAACGGCACGCGCGGCGCGGAGGCTGTCCAGCATCAGGTGACCT
>JAGLUH010000065.1 GCA_023134875.1 Candidatus Zixiibacteriota bacterium | reverse complement strand
TTGTGAATATTGATGGTTACAATACCTGGACCAGTGGCGATAAGATCAGAATGACCGGGACTGATACGTCGGGGAATGTTGTTGAGGATGTCCCCGCGTCCGGGTTCGCTGACTTTTCGATATTAGAGTCCACTACAGTGCAGGAGCTTCTTACCAAAATTGAGACCGAATACGGAGATGTGATTGCCTACGTTACCTCAGATGGCAATATCCGGGTGGACGACTTAACAGGGGGTGCAAATCTCGCGGTGACGTTTACCCCTACTATCGATGATGCTAACTCCGAGCTTGACTTCGGGGCATTTGGCGCTGCTTCTGCCCGAACAAGAGAGGTTATCGCCGGCCAGGACGCTTCTATCACGGTAGACGGTGTAACGGTGACCGATTCCAGCAATATCATAGACGATGTTATAGAAGGTGTTACCCTGAATCTTGTTGGTGAAGACGACGGCGAGACAACCATAACCATAACACTCAATATAGAACATGATATTACTGCCATTAAATCGAATATTCAGGACTTTGTGGACAAATATAATAATGTGATGTCCTATATCAACAGCCAGTTTTCTTATGATGAAGACTCGGAGACCACCGGGGGCATTCTCTTTGGGGACGGCACCCTGAGCTCTGTCAAGTCTGATTTGACCTCAGCTCTCACTAATCAAATATGGGGTGTGGACAGTGATTTCTCAGTTTTGAGCATGATCGGAATCGGAAACGAGCAGGATGCGGATGGCAATTGGAGCCTCAGTATTGATGACGACAAGCTGACCGGGTATCTGCAGACCAATTTTAATGATGTCATGTCCTTGTTCGTTGCCCAGGGAGTCACATCGACCAGTACTTTGAGCTATATAAATCATAGTAGAGATTCAGAGGCAGATACATATACGGTTAGTGTCAAGAGGGCTGCCACCCAGGGCACGGAAACCGGCAGTAAAGATCTTGTCTCCAGTGGGATTGCCAACGCCGAGACACTTACGATTACCCAGGGAGACAATACTGCTGCTATTACTTTAAGCACCGGCGATAAACTCGCCGATATCAAGAATGCAATCAATGAGGAACTCGATACCGAATACACGGAAACATTGGTTGGCGACCAAGAGCTTAAAGAAGATGACGATGTGACATATATTACTTCTGAAACGACTTGGGACAATATTTTTGGAACGACGCTTGCTAATGACGATGTTATCGAATTTTCAGGGACCACTCGCAATGGAGTCACTGTTTCGGAAAGCTACACCATCAGCAATGTGACCTCAGATAATGTCCAGGGTCTTCTTTCAGCCATAGAAGATGCGTTTTCAAGTGGGGTGACTGCTAACATTGATACGTCCGGCAGGATTGTAATAACCGATAAATACGTGGGATCCAGCCAGCTTAGCCTTCAGATAGACGAACCAGCGGGCAAAGGACTCGATTTTGGGACAGTTGATGTGACTGCCGATGCTGGGGACGGTAGTCATGAAGGTCGTTATGCCATGGCCATCACTGCTACGGATGACGGGAGCAATCACCTGGTGCTCAGAAGCGATGACTACGGAAATACGAGCTTTACTATTGACCAGGATACAACCGGTGGTAGTAGCTATGACCATATTATCTATACCACTGCCGGCAATACCGTAAAGTCAACCACCGATGACACCGATACCACGGTTTACATAACCGGTGAGGCAGGAGAGAGTAGTGGAACGATCTGGGAGGACATCTATGGGGCTACTATTGAG
>JAGLUH010000649.1 GCA_023134875.1 Candidatus Zixiibacteriota bacterium | reverse complement strand
CCTTCCACCAGGATTATCTCGTCGCTTGCCGCGATCTCCGGGCCTGCCGGAAGCTTGTCGGCGCCGTAAGGCACGACTTCGGATATCTTGGCGGCTTTGCGCACTATTTCGCTTAACTCCTTGCTCTCAGGAATCTCCGAGTGCACCAACGAAGTCAACAACTGTTTGGCGCGGTCCACGAGCACCTTGCGTTTTAGTGAACGCGTGTCCTCGATGCGCTGCACCCTGACTTTCGCGTCGCACGGCCCCACGCGGTCCACTATTTCCAGTGCGGCCGCCAGTATGCTTGTCTCCACCACATCCAAGCTCGACGGCACCGTAATAGTGCCAGCGGTCCTGCCGCGGTCCACGCGGGATTCCACCTCGATGCGGCCGATCCTCCCGTTTTTCTGGAGTTCACGGAAGTCCAGGTCGTCTCCGAGCAAGCCCTCGGTCTGGCCGAAGAGCGCGCCCACGATGTCCGGTTTTTCAACGATTCCTGAAACCTCGAAGCTCGCCTTGACCAAGTATTTTACTGTGTCAACATATGATTTACCCATTTTGTTTCACCTTGTATTCATCGTATTTTGCTACGATTTCCTCTATTGTGCGGAGCCCAAGGAACGCTTTAAGCCGTTTTCGCGGCAGGCGGTCCAACACTGAACCAAAGCCCTCGCAGTTGAATAAGCATTCGAACTCCTCGTTCTTGCGCTCTCCCTCGCCGTCGTAGTCGAACAAGAGCACGACGCTCTTCGGCTCTCCTCTTGAGAGCTCGAGAACGCGCCTTACGACTTGCTCGGTTTTGCCCACCGCCTCAACGAGACGGGGGCGGACTCCGAGCGCGTGCAACGCGTCCACGTCGTGTTTTCCTTCAACAACTACGACCTTTTCTTCGAGTGAGCGCAGGAACGCATCCAAATCCTGCATGCCTGTTCACCTTTGCGGGCCTTGGACGAGCGCCTGTTGAACAACCCCCTCACTAGTCAGGGGAGTCATCCGACGCTCTTACAACAGGCTTACCGCGGTCAAAGCCTCAAGTGCTCTCTCTCCGCGATAAGGTCGTACAAAGAAGGGGAAATGCGAACAATGTCCTTCTGCGAAATTATTCCAACGATTTTTTGCCTTGATTGGACTACCAAGCGCTTCACGTCTCGCTCGCCCAGCATTTTTGCCGCCTCCGCCAAATCTGCGTCAACTGCAACCGAAATCAGGGGTTTGCTCGCGATTTTCTTCACGCTTGAATCCATTTTGTCTGCTGCAACCGCCTTCAACACTATGTCGTCGGCGGTTACGATGCCGTAAACTCCTTTCGTGCCCTCCACGAGGAGGGAACCAACGCTGGAATCCTTCATCTTCCGCGCAGCATCAAAAATGCTGGCGGACTCCGTAATCGTGATCAAGGACGATTGCATGCAATCTCCAACTTTGATGCCTGTGTCCATTGACTCCGTTAAGAATTGCGGAGGCGGTTAATAAATAGGGTTGGTTTTTGCCCCGCCTTAAAAAACCTAACAACTTTATAAAGCGTTATGGCTTACAACCGCGGCACCACAATGGAACGCGACTTGAAGCGCCAGCTCAACGAAAAAGGGTTTTACGTGGTGCGCGCCTCTGGCTCGGGCGCGGACGGGGTTTCACCCGATTTGGTCGCGTTGCACACCACGAAAAAGTTCGGGGT
>JAGLUH010000648.1 GCA_023134875.1 Candidatus Zixiibacteriota bacterium | reverse complement strand
CTTTGAACATGAGGGGCCTCCGAGGTGAATGAACAGTTAACCGCAGCACTAACGGCGAATTGATGCCACCGCAAGCAAGCGATACGAGACATATAAGCCAAAACCGTGTTATACGACCAAAAAATACTAAAAAATGCATTGAGGCACTATGAGATTTTCGAAATACCGCATCGGTTTACCCGTGGCGCTGGCGATATTCGTCAGTAGCGCTTGTGGCGTGGTCGCGCAGACTCCGTCCAAAAACGGAGTGGATTTGGCCACCGCCCTATCCGCCGCTGAAGCGGGAGATTGGGATAATGCAGCCGCTATTGCGCGGCGAAATCAAGACCCGATTGCGGTTGAAATCATCGAATGGAATCGCCTGCGGGCTGGTATTGGATCGTTCAAAGAATACGAATCATTCTTGTCCGCCAACTCCGATTGGCCTGGCCTACCGCTGATGATGAAAACCTCCGAAGCTGTCATCCCGCTTGATGGCGACCCTATGCGTATCCGCCAGTATTTCGCCAGCCAGCAACCCCAAACGGGACGCGGTGCGTTGGCTTTGGCACTGGCCCTGAAAGCCACCCACAACCCCAACGATTCCGCTGCCGAGGCTGTACGTGCATGGCGCAATTTCAACTTGTCCCAAGCCGAACAATCCGCACTTTGGAACACTTTCCGAACTGCCCTTCAGCCCTATAATTTCGACCGCCTCGATCGTCTATTATGGAATCGCCGCGTGACCGAAGCCCAGCGGATGTTGCCGCTCGTATCCGCCGATCAACGTAAATTGGCCGAGGTACGCATCGCCCTTATTCGCAATAAAAACGGTGTGGATGCGATGATAAACGCACTGCCAAGTTCGCTTAAGGATGACGCGGGGCTGGCGTATGACCGTTTCCGCTGGCGTATCGGCAAGGATTATTGGGACAGCGCGCATGCCATGCTGGTAGAGCGTTCCGGTTCGCGCGACAGCTTGGGTCGCCCCGAATTCTGGTCAGACAAACGCCGCACCTACGCCCGCCGTGCCATGCGTACAGGTAACAATCGCACGGCCTATTATCTGGCTAGCCAACATTTTCTGACGCCCGATCAAAACGGGTATTCCGATCTGGAATGGTTGTCGGGCTATCTTGCTTTACAAAAGCTTAATGATCCCGCGCGGGCTGTTCGGCATTTCCGCAATTTTCGCGCATCCATCGCCTCGCCCATCAGTGTCGGGCGCGCAGGCTATTGGTTAGGGCGCAGTTACGAAACACTTGGGGATACGGCGAATGCCAAGACCTCTTACGCGTTGGGCGCCACCTATCAGACCAGTTTTTACGGCCAACTAGCGGCCGAACGTGCCGGACTTCGACCAGACCAAAGCATCGCCGGGGGGGAGCTTCCGGCGGATTGGACCAAGCAAGCGTTCTTGCGAAGTGACTCGGTTCGGGCCGGGTTTCTATTCCATTTCGCTGGTGAGGATTTGTTAACACGTCGGTTCCTGACCCATGCTTCGGAAAGTCTTAGCGTACCGGAGCGCGCCGCATTAGGGCAACTTGCAATGGACCTCGACCACCCCAACACCGCCCTGAAAATCGCCAAAGCTGCGGCGACCAATGGCGATGTAATCCCGCGCGCGTATTATCCGATCACGGACCTCGCCGATTTTGACAGCCCTGTTCCCGCTGAACTGGCAATGGCCATCGCCCGACAGGAAAGCGAGTTTAACCCCGCCGCACAAAGCCATGCCGGCGCGTTGGGTTTGATGCAAGTGATGCCTGCA
>JAGLUH010000647.1 GCA_023134875.1 Candidatus Zixiibacteriota bacterium | reverse complement strand
AGGTGGTCAACTGACACTTGTTTGTCAGCGAACGCCGAACCATCTGACGATACCAGTCTGCCTGCCAGTGCCGGGATTTCTTCCAGCACCAGTTTGTCGCCGCGGAAAACCATGATTCATGTGCTGTCGGGCTACCCTGACAATGCGGATTATGCTAGGTTGGCTGCGGCTATGTTGGCGGAATCATTAGACAGTAACGATTCAGTCAATGTGGCGCGATATTACGACTTAATCGGTGGACCCCTGCGGGCCAGGTTCCTTGCGACTAAAGCCATCGCCGCCTTCCAGCGCGGTAGACAGTCCGAGGCCCGAACTGCCGCGCAGGAAGCAATCTCCGATTTCAGAGATTTCTACGCAGTGTCGCCGCACCTGATGTTGGCAGGTGACCACATGCTGTACGGCCAGTGTGAGATGATCAACGCCGCTACCGATGATGATGCTACAGCAAGTGGTGCCTGGTCGCGGGCAGCGGAGATTTTGTACCGGTCACTGTCAGGTATCCAGTGTCTGAAACTGCACTTCCTGATAGGAACTTGCCACCAGAAACAGAGAGACTATATCAAGGCAGCCGAACAGTTTCAATTGGCTATAGAAACTTCCGATGATGAGTTGGAGAGTATGCGCGCCCTAGCCCGCCTATTGTTTGGCGAAGCCCTGTTGAACAGCGACCGTGCCGACTCGGCTGTCAGTACCCTGCAAAGTCTGACTGAGGATAGCTCTTTGCCGATTGAAAAACTTGACATAAACTATCCTCGCTATTGGACGTTTGGCGACATGTGCATACTGGACGATGCGCAGTATCTGATTGCACAGTGTTTTGAAACGAAAAAAGACAATCACCGGGCAGCCGCAGAGTTTATTAAGGTATGCCGCTTCTACCCGGGATCGGATAGGTGTAGTAAAGCGAAGAGTCGTGCGAGTGAACTCATACAGCAATTTTGAAAAACAGGTAAGGGTATAGATAGGAGAAAAGATGTTGTCAACGCAGAATTTGAAGATACAAAGGTGGGGTGTACTCTGGCTTGCCATGACTGTTTTGATCCTCGGATGCAGCGCTGGCGTGCTGGCCCAGGAGGACTCAGCAGCAGCCAAAAGAATAATTTGTATCGAAGTGCCAACAGAGGTCCCAGCCACGTCCGGTTCTCCCGGTCTCGTGGGCTATCGGATTGAGTGGAACGTAGCGTGTGAAAAGAATCTGCTTCCTCTCAACACCTATGATTCGTTCATTGTCTGGCATTCCTCAAGTACGTCATTCCCCTATGTTGAGCGTCAGGAATCGAAGCCTTTGACAGACCAGGGCTTCTACGTATTCGACAACAAGGATTCTCTTGGCCAACACTGGTTCAGGGTACTTGGCTTTCTGGGCAGAAGCGATACGGTTCAGTCTAAGGCAATGAACTTTGAGCGCTCTCAACTAGTCGAAGACAAACCATCATGGCGACCGGGGTACAAATTTCTTGAGCTTCTCAAATACGTGAATCTCATCGATGTAGGTGGTACTGTTGCCTGGCAAAGCACATCCCCAACGGGGCGGGCAGCTTTTGATCTGATAGGCATATTCTTTCTCCTGGGTATTATCCTTTTGATTTTCCGAACCCCGTGGATCATGTTACCAGCCAGAGTTTTTCTCGTCAATAAAGACATTGGCGGCCACAATGAGTTAGAACATATTATGGAAATGGATGAACTCAAAAATCTCACTCAGGACCAGAGAGATGATATACAAACACTTATCAAAAAACATTTGACGAGACGGTTCTACTCTGGTCTGTTCCTCAGACTCGTAACTTGGATGACTTGGGA
>JAGLUH010000646.1 GCA_023134875.1 Candidatus Zixiibacteriota bacterium | reverse complement strand
ACTCGCCGTCGGAATGATTGGTCCACACCTCCACGTCCAGATAACGGTCAATCCTGCTGCGGTCGGCGTTACGGTAGTCGTTATCGCCATAGTCGGCTGTGATGTTCTGCGCCGGCACCCCGGCTGTCGCGACCATAATGGCCGCCACGACAGCCATCGCCATTTTCAAAGTACGTCTAATCATGGTACTGTCCTCACTTTCCGTCATTTATTACTAATGGTAGTGTTGTTTTCGCGCAGGTATCCCAGTCCGTGAACCGGTTTTTCCCTTCTGTCCGACGGGGCAACCAACTGGGTGTTACCCTGATCGGTTTGATAAGCCCACTGGAAAGTAACCGACGAAGAGTTCACCAATTGCACCCGCATCTTGGCATAATGGTAATCATCGGTCCAGATGATATAGGTATGTCCGGGGATTATCTCAACATAGCCCAGGTTTGACCAGCCGTCCAAAGGTGCCCGGCTGATCTCATCGAAGTCGCTGGTAAACCCCATATCCTGCAAGTCGGTGGCGGTGTTGGCGGCATTCAGATAGTAGATACTGTCGAACCAATCCACGTACACATCCGCCAGCAGCTTGGGCACGACAGACTGAGTCTCGAAATGAAAACCGGTCAGGTTCGGCTCCACCGCGATGTCATGCAGAGTCACCCAGCCATCGGGTCGGGGCGTATCTGATACCGGTTCCGCCGACAACTCCGACTCCTGCCCGGCCGCATCAATGGCCGACACGGCATAGAAATACTTCACTCCGTTGGGCAGACCGGTTACCACATAAACGTAATAGATCAGGTCCCGGTTGGGATTGGCCAGTGCTGAGCGCCGACCGATTTCAGTGTAACCGCTCATTGAATCGGACGACCACCAGATCACGTACTCGACAATGTCCGTTTCATACGGGCCGTTCCAGTGGACGTATACGGCGTGATCGCCGGTGACGGAGTAAACTCCCTGCGGTGCCGCGGGAGGTGCGTCATAATCATAGACAATGCAGTCGTCAGCATCATCACAGCCACTCTGAGCGAACAACCCGCACAAAACAATCAGAAAAAAGACTTTCGATTTCATAGCCGGAACCTCTGTTTCTGTTTCCGAAGTTTCTTTCAGCATCTTTAAGCATCAAAACACGTGCCAAAACCTGTAACCGAATGTCTACAGCCCACTTAACTGTTCCGGTCGGTAGCCTGATCGCTGCTGCTGCACAATTTCCGTGCACCAACGAGCCGATACGCACAAATACTGTCAGGATGTTGTTACCGAAATTATCCTCCTTAAGGTTATTATGTACCTGGTGGTCAAGAATCGGAGGATCATACCGGATGTGGCTGATCCGGCCGTCAATCAGATAACCAGAAGCAAAGGATCAAAGCCATGACCATTGACAAGATGTTGAAGGGGCACGACCTGTTTCAAGCTCTCAACGTGTAGGAGACGAATCATTCCGTGAACTGCTTCAGAACAACTGCCCGGTGGGATTTCACATTATGAGCCAGGTGGCCCGGATATACTTCACTCGCTACATCAATGTTTTGAAGAATCTCCAGGCCGTAGTCAGTCAGATTCCGCTCATTCGCTGAGCCGCACTGCCGGCTCGTTACAAGAGCACGGTCAGATCGTTCGTATCGGAAAAAGATGCCGGTAACCTCAATCCGGCATCCTCAATACTGTGCCATACCCCGGATGCCTACCGGCTGAAAACCGCCTTCATCCGCTCACGGTTCATCTTAGCAATGAATTTGACACTGATCTCTTTGGGACAGACAGCCTCACATTCAAAGTAGTTGGTGCAGTTGCCGAAACCTTCAGCGTCCATCTGCGCCAGCATGTTGCGGACACGTGGCATTGCTTCCACCCGACCCTGGGGCAGGTGCGCCATCTGACCGACCTTGGCCGCCACAAACAGCATTGCCGAGGCGTTCTTGCATGCAGCAACGCACGCGCCGCAGCCGATACAGGCTGCCGCATCCATCGCCGTTTCAGCATCCACCTTAGGGATACCAATGGCGTTGGCATCGGGAACGCCGCCGGTGTTGACCGATACAAACCCACCGGCCTGTATAATACGATCAAGCGCCGAACGGTCGACCACCAGGTCCCTAATCACCGGAAAGGCCTTAGCGCGGAATGGTGCAACGGTGATAGTATCGCCATCTTTGAAATGCCGCATGCGCAACTCGCAGGTGGT
>JAGLUH010000645.1 GCA_023134875.1 Candidatus Zixiibacteriota bacterium | reverse complement strand
ATCAGCACGGCTCGTTCCGGCGGTTGTGCATCACCAAGAATGTCCCATAACTCCCTTACGCTCCGCTCGACGTCCGGCCCCCATGTCCAATGGCCGGCGCTGGGCTTTTTCCTCTCAAGCTGTTCTTTCAGGCCATCACGTTCGACCTGGAGGGCGGCGAGTTGGTTGCATTCAGGCGAGGCGGTTCGGTGCCAGCCATAATGCACGTTGCCGTCATCGTCAGCACCAAGCGTATGTCTCATGGCAACCCCGCACTCCGGGCACTTGTCCGCGCTAGTTTCTTCTTTCTCAGCCATCATCCTTGTCCTTTCTCAGCTAGCGCCTTGATAAACTCACGGGTGCGGTGCTTGGGCTGTGCGTGGATTACGCGAAAGACTTCTTCCCACACAATCATCACGCCGGGGCCGTCCTCTACGGCCAGGTCCCCCGCGGGATTTTCGTTGTCACAAGAAAGAATCTTCCACAATTCCCAAGCGTATTGGCTCCGCAATTTCTTCGGTAGAAACTCTTCCAACTCCATCGCGGCGGAGATGTCAGAGTGGAAGTAGGGGATTCTGATGTCGGATACACCGTCTGTTACCGAGGGATCGTGCCCGTACCACTCGCCATGCAGGTTGTAGACGTTCTTCCACCCCGCCAAGATAGCCGCCCAAGCATCGAGACACCGATGATCCGGATGCTCGCCGGCAGACTTTCCGCAGTAGGGACATACTATGTCAGGCATCTTGCGCCTCCTTCACGCGCTTCACCATTGCGGCGTGACCAGCTACAGCTTCGTCCCAGGTGCAATAGCGCTCCTGCTCATCGGCCAGCGGGCTCTCGCCGAAAACCATCGTCTCAAACAAGACGGGATGGCCCTCACCGGAGAAGTTGTGGTCAAGCCCAAGAAAGACTGTTGAAACTCTCGCCTTGCCTATATTGGTCCTGCCGACGCGAACATTATCTACGCTTGTCCATTCAGCCCACGCCTTCGCATCTGGTATGCTTTGAATCTCATGGTTTTCCGTTAGTATGTAGAACATTTTTGCTCTCCCGTGAAAACACAAGGCCACGGCGAGCGCGAGGGAGCGCGCCCGCCGCAGCCCGAGACAGCCTATTTTTGCTCATCGGTTCCGGCGTCTTGTTCCTCGATCGCTTGCTTCTGCCGACCAGCCTCGGCCTTGGTTGCCGCGTCGTCTTTGTCCTTCTTCTTGGCCTTGCCGAAGCCCATCTTGTTGCCGTTCGTTGCCGGTACATCGGTGGTGACTTCTGGGAAAGCGTTCTCCAGCAAGAGCGATTCTTCTTTGAGTGCCGTCGCCACGCCCTTGAGCAGACCCAGGTCGTCTAGATCAATGTCGTCCACGCCAGCTTTGTCGAGCCGATGAAGGATTTGCTCGATGGTGACGCCCATCTTCCCGAAGTACGCGATCATCTGCGCCCGCTTGTTTGCGAGTGTTTGCACGTTGCCAATTGCGACGCCGCGGGCTTCATCATAGATCGGTCTGACGTATGCTTTCGGCACGACCTTGAACACAGCGTTGCGGAACGCAATCGAGTTGGCTGCGTTGACAGCGTTGGTTACAAGATCGTCGTTGAACTTCTGCCCGTGCTTGTTCGTGATCCGTCGCCGGACCTGGACCTTGACGGCTACGTTCGTTTCCAGATCCCAGACGACACCTCCACAGGTGACGTACTTGTCCGATTCGGTCACGAACCGGGCCTCTGCCCTGATGTTGCCCCAGGCCGAAGCAACGCTCTCAGCTAGGCGGGAACTCGGCCCTTCGATGCTCTTGCCGGCACGCGGCAGAGCATAGAAGCACTCGGTGATTGTGTCTTCGTCCAGCAAGGCCATCGACCGGGCCTTCTCGCGGAACACCTTGATTGATCTGGGGAATCGCCTGGCGGTCGCGACCTGCATATCGACTTCCACGCGGTTGGCAACGCTGACGCTGGCGGACTCTTGCTCG
>JAGLUH010000644.1 GCA_023134875.1 Candidatus Zixiibacteriota bacterium | reverse complement strand
GTTGACTTCCTCGAAGTCATGATCATCGGCGTCTATCCAGAAGATGGGAACGACCTCGCGTCCCAGTTGACGCGAGTACCTGTCGGCTATTTTGACGATAGCCAGGGCCTTGATCAGAATCAGCAACGGACCTCCGAAAAGACAAGCCTGACGGCCGGCGAAAACGCACAAGGCGCGATTGTCGCGGAGCCTGGTGATGTTCGTCATCGTTGCTTGAGATGCTCCGAAGGAGCGGTTCTGCCCTTCGAGGATTGTCACCAGCCGTTCCCGGTCGTATGTGATCTCATCCAGGCGGGCAGCGGTGTCGGCAATATCCGAGGAGGCATACAGATGCCGGGCTGACCGGCGTCCGGCCAGGAAGTCAAGGTATAGATTGGTGTAGCCCAGTGATTTGGAGGGGGCAATCAACTCAGTCACGGGGGCCGGTTTCCTCGATAGCCAGGTTTGCTCGTGGTTTCTTCCTTCTGAACAGCCCGACAAAATCGTCGATCAGTGTATAGACAACCGGCACTACCACCAGCGTCAGTAACGTTGATGAGATAATGCCCCCGATCGCGGCTCGTGCCATCGGGGCACGTAGTTCGGCACCAGGGCCGATTCCAAGCGCCAGCGGCAGCATCCCAAATACCATGGCAAAAGTGGTCATCAGAATTGGTCTCAGCCGGATCGGACCGGCTTTCAAAATGGCATCTGTTCTTGAAACACCGGTGGCTCGTTGCTGTTTCACAAAGTCGATCAAAAGAATGGCATTCTTGGTGACCAACCCCATCAGCAGGACCATTCCAATTAGGGACATCATCGAAAACGAGGATCCCACCAGCGCCAGTATGGCTCCGACCAGTGACAGCGGCAGCGAGACCATGATCGAGAAAGGATCCGTAAATGATTCATACAACGAAGCCAGAAGCAGATATATGAAAATTACCGCCAGCGCCAGAGCCTTAAAGATGTTGGTGAAGGATTCTCTCATTATCTCCGCGGTACCTACGGGCAGTATTTTGTAGCCGGGCGGGAGTTCCATTTGCAGAGTCTGCTCTTCTATCAGGTTCGTCACCGTTCCCGCAAAAGCAGTGGACAGCACGTTGGCGTTGACGCGCACCTCTCGCTGACGATCGAAGCGGTTGTACTCCCCGATGGCGCTTGCCTTGTCCAGCCGGGCTACACGCTCCAGCGGAATCAGGAGGTTGTTGTCTCTATCATCCTTGTTTCGGCTGCGTATGAGGATCCGGCCCACGTCGTCCTTCGAGGATCGAAAACTCTGGTCAAGTCTGATACGAACGTCGTACTCCTCCTCGTCTTCTTTGTAATGGGTGACCACCTTGCCTTCGACAAGCGACCTGATCGTCATAGCGATCTCACCGAGATTCAAGCCGAGGTCATTGGCCAGTTTACGGTTAACGTCGATCTGGATTTCCGGCTTGCCCTCCTGGAGGGTGTTGTCGATGTCCGTTGTTCCCTCAACGTCATCAAAAACCGCCTGCACTCGATGGGTCAGTTGTGTCAGTACCTCGATATCATCTCCCCGAATGGAGACCTCAACAGGTTTTTCACTGCCGCCCTCACTCTCACCACGCCCCACTGCATACTTGATTCCCGGTACCGACCGCAACATGACGCGAGCAGAGTCCATCAGTTGACGGGCCGAGAACTCTCTTTCACTCTTGTCAGTTAATTTGACCAGAATTCGGCCCTGTGTCACCGGATCGTTACCGGCGCCTATTGTAACGTAGGTTGCCGTTACCTCAACCAATTCGTTGACAATGCCTTCCACCTCCTCAAAGCGTCTGGAGGTTTCAGCCAGGGTAGTTCCCGGGGGAGTATCTATATCAATGGCAAGTTTTGCCTGGTCGGTCTCTGTCATGAATTCCGTCCCGATAAATCGAGTCACATAGACTGCGCGCGCAATCGAAAGGGTCGCCACCAGGATCCCCAGCCAGCGCTTTCTCAGGGCACCGGCGAGCAGGGCTTCGTAGTGCGGCTTAACGACCTCAAAGAAGATATTCCAGTAACTGAGGACCTTCTCTATTGGTTTCCAGACAGCGCTGAGAAAGCGAGCCGCTGCACCGAGCGGGCCTTTTCTGTCACCCACCGGCTCCTTCTTCTCAAGAAACCTTGACGAAAGCATTGGCGTCAGCGAGAAGGCCACGAAAAGTGAAATCACGACGGCAAAAGCGACCGTCATTCCAAACTGGAAAAAGAATCGTCCCACGATC
>JAGLUH010000643.1 GCA_023134875.1 Candidatus Zixiibacteriota bacterium | reverse complement strand
AGGTGAGGAGTGAAGTTATGAACATTCTGGAGAGAGCTGATAAGCTGTACAAGTTGGTGGAGATCGTAGGTGGGCGAATCGAGAGTCGAAAGAAGCTCCACAAGCTCGTTTACTTGTTGCAGGAGGTCAGAGAAGACTTTGACCAGGATTTCGTTTATCTCCACTATGGAGTATTCTCCCACACATTGGCTTCCGACCTAGGCTTTTCGGTTGAGCACGGGTTGCTGCACGAAGTTAAGGAGATGCCAACCGGCGGTTACGTGATCACCGTCGCGAGCGAAGAAGGTTTTCTTTCGGAAGACATTGATCTGGGTCACTTGGAAATAGTCTCAAAGCTGTCTACCGAGTCCCCTCGCTTTTTAGAAGTCCTGAGCACAATTGTATACCTCCATACGAATGGCTACAGAAAGACTGAATTAAAGACGAAACTCAAAGCATTGAAGAGTGAACTCCTCACAGGCGACACAGCAGGCAAGGCATACGAATTCGCAAGAGAACTATTCCAAGTTGATGTTTGAGCTATCCTTGGCGAAGCGCTGCCGGGCGGTTGAACCCGGCAGCGCTAGTCTGTCATCTGCTGTCAGGCAATCAGTTGCCGCCCAGTATCAACGGCAGGCCATCCTTGCCGCTGCCGATAATGACAATCTTGGTATTGGGTGATTCCGCCAGATTCTGAGTGGTTTCGATTCCCTTCCACCTTAGCAGGTTCTGGTTGATCCCCTCCGATACGATCCTCTGGAAATCGGCGATACCCTGCGCCTCGATTCGTTTCCGTTCCGCTTCCTGCTCCTCCTTTTGCAGGACAAACTCCATCCGCTGCGCTTCCTGTTGCATAGTAAGCTTCTCGTTGATCGCATCCTTAATCCGCGCCGGCAAATCAACGTTCCTAATAATCACGTTATCGACACTGACGAACTTGTCTTGCGTTTGCAGCCGAATGGCGTCCAGAATGGCGATGGAGATTTCGTCCCGCTTGGTGGAATAGAGCTCCTCCGGCCTGTAACGACCAACGATGGAGCGTGCTTCTCCTCGAAGCGCCGGACCGACCACGATGTCGAAATAACGGCGGCCGATAGTGATATGCAGGCTGTCCAGTTTATCGACGAACGGCCGATACCAGATTGAGACCTCCAGGCCGATGGTGGCGCCGTCCGAGGTCAGGAGTTTCAGGTTTTCCTTGGCTTCCTGGAGTTTGATGCTATAGGTGAAGATGGTATTCCAGGGCAGATGCCAGTTAAACCCTTCAGTATAGATTTTGCCCATTTCGGTGCCGTCACCGAATTTGAAATACTTGACGCCGCGGTAGCCCGAGTCTACCTGCGTCCCGCAGCCGGTGAAGATCAGCGGCATCAGGAATACTACCAGCAGCAGCAGTACCATGACCACACTCTTTTTCCCCTGCATAACTTCCCTCCTTGGGTTGGTGTTTTCTATATTACCTGCAAATGTTGCGACTATTCAGGCTGAACGCAACCAAATTCTTCACGCCAGCGCCAGCACCAGACGGGCGTCGACGGCACGAGTGTTATTCTTTGCCGCTGAGACGATAAAGGGGTTTATGTCGATCTCGGCGAATTCCGGAAAATCGAGCACCAGTTGCGAGAGCTTCAGAATGGCATCCTCGATAGCGGCGATATCTACCCGCTTTGAGCCTCTAAAGCCAGCCAATAGCTTGTAACCTTTCAGGGATTCGATCATTTCCCTGGCGTCAAGATCGCTTAGCGGCGTGATTCGGAAGGTGATATCTTTCATCACCTCGACATAAATACCCCCCAAGCCGAACATAATCAGCGGGCCAAAGGCCGGATCGGTGATCATGCCGATTACGG
>JAGLUH010000642.1 GCA_023134875.1 Candidatus Zixiibacteriota bacterium | reverse complement strand
GGACATAGATGACATCCTCTCCGTGGACAAGACCCGCACTAAAGACGTCCAACTCCGGCTTGATCTCCAGCATCACGCCAAACTCGGCGTTGTGCGCCAGATTCTTCGACAGCGACGCGGCATAACGTTCCAGCGATTTGACGGCAGAAGCGGAGAATTCGCTGATCAGGAATACAGAGAGAGCGGCGCAGCTTACCACCAGCAGTAAGCTGACTACCAGAATCAGCCGCCATTTCAGGCAGAGCGACCCGCAAAGATTCCTGACTTTCATCAGTAGGTCTCCTTGGCGATGTCCACCAGCTCTGATGGCACTTTGAGGTTTAAGGCTTGCTCTGTCTTCAAGTTCAGGTAGAGATAGACTATGTCAGGTATGGTGGCGCTGATAGTCGCCGGATCGGCTCCCCGGAGAACCGCGCCGGCGATTTCCGCCGCCTGCCTGCCGATATACTTGTAGTCGGGTTCCAGGCAGAAGAGCGCCCCGCTCTCTACGAACGACCGGCTGAAACCCATAACCGGCAGACCCTTCCGCAACGTTTCCAGCAGTGTGTAACGCACAAACTGGGGTGAGGAAAATATCTCATCCGCAACTGTCCAGATACCGTCAACCGAACGGCATAGACTGTCCAGCGCCATCGGCAGCTCTTTGTCCGAAGTGATCTCATAAGAGACCAGGGACATATCCAGTTTCGCCACCGCAGCTTCCGCCTCTGCCACCAGTCGCCTGGTGTTGGCGGTATAAATCACGCCTACCTTCTTCAGGCCGGGAATGATAGCGGCGTATTTCTGCATCTGTAACATCACCGGTATATCGAGTGACGCGCCGGTAATATGCCCACCGGGTTGCTTCCAGGAGTCGATGAAACCTGATTCAATCGGATTGAGTACTTTGGCGAACACGACCGGCAAGTGGGGGAAGTGTTCATGGGCAAAGGCGGTAGGCTTGCTGCCGATGGTGATCAGCAGTTGCGGCTTAATGGCGGCAATTGCCTCATTTGCATTGTCCTGATGGGGTCTCAGGAAAAACTCGACTATCTCATGATCTGGTGAGTTATTGCTCAACCCCCAGGTCAAGCCCGCCTTGGTGCGTAAGGTGTTCTTGGAGGAATCGGCATAGATAATCGCAACCGATTGCTGGGCCTGGAGGTTTCCTGAGCAGAGCAGGTACAGTACCGCTCCCAGAAACCAACCGACTCTCCTGAGCCTCGATGTAATATACGTAGTCTGCACGTTAGTTATCAGACAATGTAGAATACCCGCTCTACACAGATTCAGGGTGATAGATTCCACCAGTTACCTTTGCGTAGCGTGGAAACACTGAGACACCGCGAGATTGCCAGCTCCGAGAACTTGCCAGACAATATCAACTACGAGGATATGCCAATGCCTCACGCCCATTATTGGATGTTATCGGTTGGTGACGGCTCATCTTTACCAGTGATATCGGGGTTTGTTCCACATTGAACATAAAAGAGAAGCACATCAAGAAAAAAGCAGGATGAATGTTTCATTAGTTGACAGCACCTCTGCGGCGATCTCCGATGGGTATGAAATTGTAGTATGCTCACAAACTGTGAAATCAGATGGAATCGGCCTCTTTGTTGTGCTCGGCAGCAATCTTTGACAAACAATTGCGTTAAGAAATGATCACGAATATCCGACATAACAGAAAGAAATAAGGAAGGATAAACTTGGGCCGGAATCAGTGTCGGATTTTGCCGACCTCAGATTAGTTGGTAGTTTCGGCAACCAACGCGCAATGCGAAACGATGATTCCTGTCTTGAATCAATCGAGCATTGTCATCTCGAAACAGAGGAAAGATGA
>JAGLUH010000641.1 GCA_023134875.1 Candidatus Zixiibacteriota bacterium | reverse complement strand
ATTACCTAAAGTCTGCCTAGGGACAGACCATGCCGGTTTCCGACTTAAGGAGGAAATCGCCGCTTTTTTACGCAAAAAAGGCTATAAAATCGAAGATTTCGGTACCTACACCGAAGATTCCCCGGATGATTACCCGGATTTCATTATTCCGACAGCTGAAGCGGTAGCCAAATCCCGTGGCAAAGCAGTCGGTATAATTTTTGGTGGCAGCGGTTTGGGGGAATGTCTGGCTGCCAATAAAGTCCCTGGTATTCGAGCGGTAGCCGCCTATGATCGCTATACGGTTAAAATGTCCAAGCTGCACAACAACGCCAATGTCCTCAGTCTGGGCAGCAGAACGATTACCGGAAAGTCGCAAGTCGCCAAACGTCTGGTCAAGCTCTGGCTGGAAACGAAGTTCTCTGGCGACTTCCGACACCAGCGGCGGTTAAAAAAAATCAGCGATTACGAGAAACGAACTTAGTATTTAGTATATGGAATTCTGCCCGGCAATACTGGCAAAAACCGAATCGGAATTCAGAGAAAAGGTGGACCGAGTACGGCACCTTGGTTTGCCGCTTCATGTCGATGTCATGGACGGTATTTTCGTCCCCCAAATGACTTGGGCTGACCCGACCTTAGTGATGCAAATTGCCGATGACCTGCCAGTCGAAGCCCATCTGATGGTTCACGACCCGGAACACGCCGCAGTCGTCTGGTTGGCGGCAGGTGCCAAACGAGTCTGGATACATGCCGAATCAACTGACCGAGTACCGATGATATTGCGGTCACCCCCGAACCAAGCTGAACGACTAGGTGTTGTCCTCAATCCAGAAACACCGATTTCCAGAGTGATACCGATTATCGACAAGGTAACGGCGATAATAGTTATTGGAGTCACTCCAGGTAAGAGCGGTCAGGAATTCCAAGAAATCGCCTTGGAAAAAGTCTATCACTTGAAAGAACTACGTCCGCATCTCTGGATAAAGATCGATGGGGGCGTTAATGTCGATAACATAGCCAAAATCGCCGAAGCGGGTACGGACTCTGTAGCTACAGCAAGTTCCCTTACGAATCATCCAAATCCCAGTGCTGGTCTTGCAGAAATGCGGCAACGAATATCAAAACCAGGAGAAAAACCGGAACCGGATAAGCCCCCCTCAATCCCCCCTAAAGGGGGGAGGCCAGAGATTCCGACCGATGAACCATCAGCGCTTGATGTCGTTCCCGCGGAGGTGGGGACCCCAGCCATAGAAAGTAAGGCCGAACAGCCAGAGGACAAAAAAGAAGAACCGTCCACACTCCCTAACGAACAAACCGATGAAGAACGCCAACTATAACCTAGTAAAACTTCTTCTGGCCAAGCTGGATGACGCCTGGCGAGTCGAGCAGCATTACCTGAAAGATGCCGAAGACCATGATTGCGCCACCTGCCAAGAACTGCTGAAGACGATTCTAAATGGAGACAGGAAACACATCGAAGCTCTCCGCCAAGAACTGGCCAAACATATCAAAGAAGACGGGTTCAAGTAAAAATATGGCGGTCCGACATATCGGACCGCTTGCAAAATGCCTTAAATATTATGCTTACTACCACCAAAAAAATTCTAGCTTCGGCTGACAGGGGCGGATACGCTGTTGGTGCCTTTAATACCAATAATTTGGAAATAACCAAAGCAATCATCGAAGCGGCAGTTGAACTGAAATCACCAGTCATCATCCAACCCAGTGAGGGAGCAATCGAATACGCTGGCATGGAATACCTAATCGGCCTAATTCGAGCTGCAGCCAAGGCCCCAGTTCCGGTGGCAATGCATCTAGATCACGGAAAGGACCTGAAAGTTATCAAAGCGGCGATCAATGCCGGATACACTTCGATAATGATTGATGCCTCCACCCTGCCATTTAAAGAAAATGTTGCCAAGACAAAAAAAGTAGTCAATTGGGCGCACGAAAAGGGTATTTCAGTTGAAGCGGAAATCGGGGCGATTAGCGGCGTAGAGGATCTGGTCAGTGTTTCGGAAAAAGAAGCCTTTTTCACTGACCCGAAAGAGGCCG
>JAGLUH010000640.1 GCA_023134875.1 Candidatus Zixiibacteriota bacterium | reverse complement strand
GATACTAATTCACTTCCAGGTATAACTGTGGTGAGAGGGTGCTATCGTCACCACTGGCGTTGTGGCAGTAGAAAGAGCCGCCGTCGATGGTGACTTTGTAATTTGCGTATCCTGGCAGAAGGAAGCTCACCTGGCCATTGCGCATGGAAAGAACGATTTCCGAGATTAATTCGCCATTGCTGCCGTAAGCTTTCTCCCAGTTACCGTCGTTCTCAACATAAACACCGACTTTCAAGATCAGGAACGTGTAGTGACCTATTAGGTCCTGAGCATTGTTTAAGTAGATGGTGGTCACAATATCAGCGGGATTATTGGTGGCGTCGATGTAGAAGAGGTCACCGGGAGGAACTCCACCGATTGCTTTTCCAAAAGCGGTAAAGCTCGGCTTCACTGAATCCTCGGCGATCTCTATCCGGATGGTATCTTGATCAGCGGTATCGTTTACGACATCATAGGCGTAGGCTACTGGCCAGGGCAGTAGAAGTAGCAAGGCGATAAAGGGGAAGATTCGTTTTAGCATTTTGTTGTTTCTCATCCTAGTTACCTCCTTTGTTTTTCTAACCTCAGGATAGAACTAGAATGCCAAACAACCTCTAAAAACGTGGGGGGAATTTCTAAATGCTCACTAAATGTTTAGCAAAAAGGAAAAGCACCCTCTCAAGGGTGCTTTCGTGCTGAGATGCTATCGTTAATCTTTGATGTTATTCAGAGGTTTGAAGTATGTAGCCTACGCGAGGTACCGTTATGATATACTTGGGGTCATTTATATTGAGTTCTAACTTGGCCCGCAGACGGCCTACAAAGACGTGTAGATACTCTTTCTCATCACGGTAGTCCGGACCCCACACTTTGTTCAAGAGGTGAGTATAGGTAAGGACTTTTCCGGCGTTAAGTGCCAACTCTTGCAGCAGGTTGTACTCGGTTGGTGTTAACTTAATTTCTTTATCGGCGATGGTGACCTGGTGCTTGGAGAAATTGATTAAAAGGTCACCAATTGTAAAGGACGGCTGGCCGGGCAGATAGGTGGTTTTCTCGTTGCGACGCAGGGCTGCTTGGACACGGGCGGTGAGTTCATTGGCTCCGAACGGCTTAGTGATATAGTCATCGGCGCCAAGATCAAGGCACTTCACCTTGTCGCTTTCGTCACCTCGGGCGCTGAGCATGATAATTGGGATCTGCGACCACTCGCGAATCCTGTGGCAGACTTCAAAGCCGTCTATCTTGGGCATCGTTATATCCATTATCACGAGGTCGGGTAATTCCATTTCAACGGTCTGAAGAGCCCCGGCTCCGTCCACAGCCGTAAGCACTTCGTATCCTCTGGCTTCCAATCTAGCTCGCAGGAATTTTATGATGCCCAGTTCGTCGTCTACTACCAATATGCGCTTCTTGGTCACAATCACCTCTTTGAATACGATTCAATTGTTTCCGCGAACGCCGTTCGTTTTGGAATATGGTTTCAAATGTTTTGAATTTAAGTTTTTTTCAGGATCCTGAGCAGAGCATCCCTGAACTCTTCAATCGAAGCGATCGGCTCACGAAGCTCCGGCGGAAGCTCTTTAAGCATCGCTTCGCCCGCTTTCCCCTGTCTGGCCGCTGATTCAAGCATCATTTTGTGCTCCCGGGCGAGACTATTGAGTAACTCCGCAAACTGCTCCTGCATCGTTTTCGTCTGCTCCGCAAACTTCTCTTTGAGCAGAAGGGACTGGCGCTTTTCCTTAAGTTGGTGTTTCCATTTCCCAATCGCTTTCTGCACCTTCTGTACTACCTCATCCCGGTTGAAAGGCTTTGTGATATAGTCATAGGCACCCAGCTTCAATGCTTCGACTGCTACCTGGATGTCGATAACCGCCGTCACCATAATAACGCCGACATCAGGATATTCAGCGGTTATCTTGGCTAGAACTTCCATTCCTGAAATATCCGGCATTTTGATATCGAGGAGCATTAAATTTACCTCCCCCAAGGATACACAATCTAAAGCCTCCGCAGCATTATCCGCAGTGGCCACTTCATAACCGGCCTGTGTGAGCACTCGTTGTAGAACGGTTCGTACCCCCGGCTCATCATCGACGACGAGAATCTTTTCCTGTTCTTCTGCCATCATGCTACCTCCTTCAAGGCGTCTTTGATAGTAGTGTTAAACCCATAACCTTTGATTATTCACTATGAGATTAGTTCCTATATCAACTTTATAAAAACCTGTGGCATCTCCTTCGATTAC
>JAGLUH010000064.1 GCA_023134875.1 Candidatus Zixiibacteriota bacterium | reverse complement strand
CAGTGACAGAACGTCGCCAGCGATTGTCCTTGCTGAATTTGCGCGCCAATGTTCCCGGAGCCGGTTAGATTCTCTCCAACTCGTCCAATGCCTGATCGCGGGTGATCAAGTTGTTGTTCAGCTTGGTCACGATATTCTCAAGCTGAATCTTCTCCGCGGCGGCGCGATCAGTCAGTCCCATCGGCAGGCGGTTTCTGAAGGAGTATCTCACCCGGGCATCGAGGCCGGCCAGTGCCAGCTCGACATTGGCGATCCAGTCGAGCAGGGCACACGCTGCATTCTGCACCGTTTCCACCTGCCGCTGCACCAGTTCAAACTTGAACTGCGCCCAATTGTGCGTGGTGCCGTAGGCATAACCGAGCATGAAGGGGGCCAGATGAGTGCCGGCGCAGATATCCTCGATCATCGCCTTGTGAGTGAGATACCAGGCGTTGGACGTGGAAACTCTGGCGGAAGGACCGATGTACTCAATCTTGACATCATCCCAGGTCACCGGATTCTTGTCAGGCCCGAAATCCTTCATCATCGTTACCGTGTCATCAAAGTAACTGTTGGCGCGGCTAACATAGTCATCCTCGGTCTCATCGCCTCGCTTGGCAGGCGGCGTCACCTTAACATGAATTCGTTGGTAGCCGCTATTGCGCATGGTACGGTGCATGTCGCTGACCAGGGTCTGTTCCACCCGAGCGACAAAGGGAACCGCTGCCAGCAGCGACTTGCCAATCACCGTCCCGGGGAGAGCGCCAAGCCCGTAGTAGAAAAGCGACTGGTTGTTCAGCCTGGTCTTACTATCGTCGGTCACCTGGTAGACATGATTCTCGCTTTTTTCGGGCGTGACTTCGATTGTTTTCATGTCGGCAAACATAAAGCGATCAATCCGACTGCGGGAGGGCATCAACTGCAACTCACCGCAAATGGCGCCGTCGGTGAAGAGCGATTCGAAGAACTGCAGCAAAAGTTCCTTGAAGCCGCCCCGTTTCATGACGCCGTTGTGGTAGATACGCGAGTCGAGCTCCCGCAACACTTCCGCAACCTGCCGATCGACAGCCCCGGAGTGCTCCCTCTCCAGTTTGTACTCATAGCGGGCGGCGCAAAGACGCACCCAGGTCCAGACCACCGAGCTGAGAATTGGGACATTGTCGCGCAGGAAGCGGTAGAGTTCCAGGCGGGCACGCTGAGTTTGGAACTGATAAGGGTGGTTGCCGCCGGCATCGATAGTAAAGCTTTTCAGGCGCGCTGGATAGCTGGGTCGTTCCGTGCGACCTGATTTCGACTTAGTCGCCAGTCTACCGACGAGAAGAGGCCAGCGGTTTTGCAGTTTGCTCTTGATAGATGATAGCATGATATTATAGTCCTCCTGCTAACCGGCCTGATCGGCGATTTCCATAAAAGAACTACAAATCTTTCACAAAACGCTTGCGCTGATCGTGGATTGTTATTATATATTATTGGTTGAGAAACCCGGGTGTTGCTTGTCTGGTTCCAACACAAGCCAAAAGCATTCAAATGGTCTCCAACTTGTGTTCCCCGCAATAATCAACAAGCAGCACTCGTTTTTTATCGGCGCCGGTTATTGAAGGCAGCACTGTAGGTTAAGACCTTTGGGGGGCTTAACTTGTTTGCTTACAATCCCTTTGTTTGTCATTTGTGTGCGGCAGGGTTCCTGACCTGCCCGTTCGCTATGACATAAGTCCAGAGTAATGGTAATAATAACATGGCCGGAGACGATCTGCCCGGATTTGTCAACCCCGCGGAAGGAACCTTCCCAAAATTCGTGCCCTACCCAGAACCGCAGCAGGCGACGGGTAGGTTTATATGCTTCGTACCAAAGTTGTCAGTTATTCCCGCTCAGGTGATTTCTTCCGCATGAAGGAGGAGAGGCCGGAGATGAGCAAGGCTATGAAGATCAACAGTCCGCCGAGGGCACGGTGCCTTACTAATGTTTCGCCGCCCAGTGTCCAGGCAAAGAGAGCGGCAAAGACCGGTTGCAGGGCGAAGATCAGTGAAACTCTAAGAGGAGAAGTGATCTTCTGCGCCAGCATTTGAATCACAAAGGCGGACAAGGTGGGAAACAGGACCAGGAGTATCAACGTTCCGCCGGCTGTTGTTGATCCAATTGTAAACGGCAGGCCGAAGATAGCTGCGGTCAGAAGGCTCATCAGGCCGACCATGAGAAACTGCTGGCAGGTGAATATCAAGGGATCGATTCCCGCCTTCATGTACTTGTCGGAGTACAACACGTGAAGGGCATAGGCCATTGCCGTCAGCAGGGTGAGGATATCGCCAAGGTTGATATCGACCAGCCCGCCGGTCAGAATCCACAAGCCGATCAGTGATATGCCGGAGGCGATCACCTCCATCAAGGTCGGACGACGTTTGAAGATGACGCGCAGAAAGAGAGGTATGAAAGCGACAAAGAGACCGGTGATGAACCCGGAATTGGAGGCGGTGGTATATCCCAGACCGATAGCCTGGGGCACGTGCAGCAGGCAAAGAATAGTCGCCAGAAAAGCGGCCCGCGGCAAGCCGACGAGGATCGGGCAACGGGCGATTAGCAGGAACACCAGCAGAATCAATCCCGCCAGCAGGAAGCGATAACCAGTAAGTATTACCGGATTGATCTCCGTCAGGGTTGCCTTGATAACAAAAAGGCTGGCGCCCCAGACGGCGGCGGCATAAAAGAGACCGAGCCTGGCAAAAAGCGCCTTTTGAGCTAAAGAAAGGGGTTTCATGGGTGCAGAAACAGCCTGGGAATTTGCCCGGCAGTGCTGCCATGCCGGTATGAATGGGTTCTGCCTGCGCCACGCGTCAGCGTGGGAAGCGATTACTTGATAATCTGCGAAAAGTCCTCGTAGGGAACCACCGGCCAGGTTTCGGTTTCCAGGATACCCCGGTTGTTGATATCAAGCGCCACCTTGAAAGCCACGGTCTGGTCGGCGGCGGAAAACACCGCCAGGTAATCATAGCGGCCGAGCGTGGCATAAAGGTTCTCCATCTTGACACCGTGTTCCGCAAAGAGATCAAAGGACTTGTTGATCTGATTGGACAAATCGGGATGCAGTTTCTTGGCGTTCGGGTTGATGGTCATGGCCATGATAAAGGTCGCCATATTCACTCCTTTTGGCTTGAGAGGTCACACCGGTATTATAGCAGATCGACCGACGACGATCAAATGATTTATCTTCAGCACCGCCGGTCAAAACTCCGATGGTTTTGACTTCGCCAGGAAAGGGTTCCTGGCGGCACGGAAACCGTTAAGCGGACAGGTCGCTTGACCTACAGACTGGGCACGTAGCGACGTGCCCCTGCAGATCCAAAGCAGCACACAGACAACCATAGGTTGGAACCCCTGCGGTGCCGACAGATCGCGACGGATATTTCTTCATGCTTCCGTGTGAATGTCGAGAGTGCAAGACTTTCGACCGGCTGGACTCTTAGATCAGGATATCTTTTTGCCAGCCCAGCCTGACGATTTTAATCCGCTGCGGGTCGCTGATACCCAGGTTGTGCCTGATATCGGCGAAGGCCACATGATGCGCCGCCGGTTTGAGAGGTCGCTCCCTGCCGAAGTAATCTTTACGCTTGGCCTGCAGGATCATGATGCCGATTGTATCGAGCGCTACCGGATCGGTGCCTGCCAGCATACCGCAATACGGCCAGGTGAACTGCGAATCGAAATGGTGCGGGCCGATGCCGTGAAAGAGAGGTGTCAACATCAACAGGATGTTAAGCCTGGTCTTGTCCCGGCAAATAGGTAGTCTCCATAGCGTCCCCAGATCAGCGCAGGAATTGTCGTGATATTCCCAGAGCTCAGGGGCGAACGTGATGTAGTTCTTGATCAGCCCGCCCACTCCCGACCAGTGATGAGTGCGCAGGGGACGCACATTGATCAGGGCGGTTGCTTTCCGGAATATCTTGCTGCCCAGGACGCCGCGGTCGCTGATGTCAATATTCTTCTCCGGCACGCCGACCGCCATCACACTCGCCTTGATAGCCGCCTCAACCGCCTTCGGTGTCGGCAACGGTCCCCAGACATTGCTCTTGATGCCGACGATATCATTGGCCGCTACCACTTTTTTCCACGCTGCCGCCGGTTTTTCGCCGCCAAACAGTTCGGTTACCGCCCGATCGAGCATCGCCTTGACGATCTCCGCATCAAGCCTACCTTTAGCGTCAATTATCTTCTCATCGCGTATCAGTACTACTTTCGTTTTCCTGACCGGTTTGGCTTCCTGAGCCTGGAGTGTGGGGATTCCCATGGTAGCGGCAACAGCGGCACAGCCGGCACCACGTAAAAAATCACGACGGGTGATGGTCCTATCCAGGTTTTTCATTTCTGCCCCTTCTGCGTGGCCGACTGTGCCAACCGGGCTTTCACCAAAGTTATCAGGGTCGTGGCTTCGTCCCCAGTGGGAGCATCAAAGACCACTATCAAGGTGTTGTTGATGGTCTCGATAGCTGTCCATTTCTGGTTCTCCGTTTGCACGGGGCCTGGTTCATCTGCTTCTGGCAGATAGGCCTTGACAAAGCTGGCCGCCGCCGTTTTTGCTAGCTCACTGGACGGGTATCTTACCAGAAGCAAGTAGGTTTCAACAGGCTCATAGGTAGCCAGTACTGCTTTGGTCTGTTCGTTTAGATTGAGAATATTCTCGGCGGCAAAGTAGTAGTGATAATTGAGTAAAACATGATGATGAAAATACCGGATGCTCTCTATCATGAGGCTGTCGGTCGGCAAGGCTTTCAGCAGTTGCGGCGGCGCGCCGGTATCGCTAATCGCGGCGCTGATCGAATTGGCAAGCTGCGCTGTCGCTGTCCTAGTCTCATCGGTTTGCTCCTTTGGGTAGATCGAGACCAGGTAACGGCTTTGCCAGAAATAGAGCACACTGCCGGCATATTGCGAACCCTGCCCGAATCCGGCTTCCGGCGCTTCCCGGATATGGCTGAAAATACCGTAAGCATCTGCGGATGAACCCATATCGAAGATCTCGACGGTGATATCTGGTTCTCCCCGGCAGGACAGCCGTCGTACGATACATTCGCGGAAGCTATACTGGCGGTAAACCTCGCCGGCGCCATCGATATATTCAAAGATAGTCTCCCGATCGTAGCGCTCTACCTGACCGGTAAACCGCCAACCTGCGGGTGCCTGTTCGAGCAGGAGGGCAAGATCGGTGTTTCTCGTTTTCTCACTGTTACCACACATGGATACACCTAAAGTCAGAGATACGAGAACGACTGCCAGCAGCGAGTTCATTGCTGGGCGCGAATACTGTTTCACTAATCCTCTTCTCCATGTGTCAAGCTTGCAGCCGGTGACTCCGGGTTGATCTTACCATTGAATTCTATGCCACATAACTGCTGCTGTCAACCAGGTTCTTCACCGGGTGAGGACTTCTGCCGATGAAGAATGCAAGTCGCCGGCTATATTTGAGTTGACTTGCTGATTTATCTTCTGCTACAATGCGTCATTGGGAATCGGTCAGATACGCTGCAAATCGATAATGATGT
>JAGLUH010000639.1 GCA_023134875.1 Candidatus Zixiibacteriota bacterium | reverse complement strand
CCAGGCAGTTCCACGCCGCAGGTAACATAGCTCAAGCCCGCGAGGCCCTGATAGATTTGTCCCCCAGTGACGTCATCGAAAACTACGCCCGATTCTCCAGCCTCGGCGGTATTACCCGGGGAGAACAAGGACTTGTCGCCTCGATGAACCTTCGTTGGCTCACACACTACGTCAGACATTATCAGATGCTCCTCACCGAACCAGTCCGGTACAACTTCGCCCCAACCTCCCATGATCCACTGGCCCAAAGCATGGGCACTTTCACATTTCATATCGATAGGGACGGTGACCTCTGGGAGTGTTTCGGCACCAAGGAGACAAAAGCCGACGTATCTGTGCTTGATGATGATCGTACGATTACGCGCTCTGATGACACACCTGCGATTCTGGAGGAAATATGTCGCACGCGCATCGAATTCGACAAATCCCGTACCGTCACTATACAACCGATCATGGCCAAAGGCGGGCGCGGCGGCAACAAATCGAACATGCTGGCGCCGGGACGTTACCGTCTTGATCTGCTGATGCTCGATCCGGTTTCCACCAAGGTGGGTCAGCGCGTATTCGATATTGAATTGCAGACCGAGTCGGCCAGTAACACATGCCGCTTCAAGCCGGTCCGCACCGCATATCTGCGACTGGCATGCAATGGAAACTCCACAAATGACTGGAACAGCATTCACGAGGTTAGAATCGACTCCCTGGATCACAGCTACACCATTGCCAGTGCCTCGATGGAAGGTTATCCAGCTTCGGCGGCCGTTGACGGCAAGGCTGAAACCCGCTGGGCTGCTCAGGGCCGCAATCACTGGATCCAGCTTAAGCTCGATCCCACTCGCGATACGGACCGAATCGAAATCGACTGGTATGACGCTGACAGACGGACCGCCCGATTCGAGATTCTCGTCTCCGATGACGGCCAACAGTGGAAACCGGTCGAACGCCGGCAATCCGCCAGTCGCACGATCCGTGACCGCATCGACATTTTCGCGCAAACACAGCAACGAAGCAAGATTCTCAAGTGCAGCTATGATCTGGCACTCGCAAGCCCCGGCGTTATCGATCTGCGTATTACGCCGATCACGGGCAAGGCCACACTTTGCGGTCTCGTCCTGACACCCATCTTAGACGAACCAGTCAAGTCCTGATTAAAAGTTGCTGCTTTTATTACTACATTCTGATTGATCTTTAGTAAATTCATTTGAATTCGAGGAAGATTGTGATATTATTATGTTATTAAGACACTAAGTTATTTAAATAAACGTTTGATATGGGGAGGATTCAGCGACTATGATCCGCCAATCGGACAGAACAAATGCAAGACATAAACACAGTTGTTTTATGTAAAAAAAGCCTGATTTGAATGAATACGGATAATCCTTTTTTTAAGAAACAAACCCGCGTTCGAGTAGCTGTAGCACACGGTCATGATCCTTATCATAATACACTTACGGCCTTACAGTCCTTTCCTTTGCAAGTTGTGCGTGGCAAGCGCTTGCTGCTCAAGCCTAATGCCGGACGTGTAGCGCACTCAGGTGAGGGTATCACTACACATGCGGAGGTTGTAGCAGCCGCTATAGATGCATTTAACGAGGCCGGAGCTGAAGTGGCTGTGGGAGAGAGTCCGATTACCGGTGTTAAGACCTTAGAGGCCCTGGAAGCCACAGGCATCGCCGCCGAGGCACGGAAACGGAACTGTCCGCTGATCGACATGGATAAGCGTCCGTTCGTTGAGATGGACATACCCAACGGTCGCGTATTGCATAAGTTAAAAGTATGCCCTGAGGTCCTGGAATTCGACGTGATTGTTTCGGTGCCGGTAATGAAAATGCATATGCACACAGATGTAACTCTGTCGATTAAAAATATGAAAGGCTGTTTGTGGCGGCGTAGTAAAGTGCAATTGCATATGCTCGGGCCCATCGAAGGGAGTGACGAAAAACCCATTAACGTGGCTATCGCAGATATGGCGTCAGTGTTGCGTCCGCATCTGGCTATCATCGATGGAACGGTCGGAATGGAGGGATTAGGGCCCAGTGCCGGACAGCCTAAATCCCTGGACTGCGTGGTTGTCGGCGCCGATGCATTTGCAGCGGATGCTGTGGCCTGTCGATTGATGGGTACATGTGCTGAGGATGTTCCTTATCTGCGTATGGGCGCCGAGCGCCGATTGGGTGTGATTGATCTGGATCGTATGACCATCACGCCGGAGCACTGGCAGGATTGGAAGTGTCACTTTGCGAAACCGCCTCAGAATATATCCATCGAATTTCCAAATATTACTGTCAAAGATAACAACTCGTGCAGTGCTTGCCAGTCCACATTACTATTGTTTCTAAAAGACTACGCGGACCGTATTTTTGACTATCTGCCTGACCAGGATCGTTTGGATATCGCTATTGGGAAAGGTCATACAGATATTCCTGAAAAGACGCTTTGTGTTGGTAATTGTACAGCCGGATTCAAGCAAAACAATCCATATGTGCCCGGTTGTCCGCCAGTGGCCAGTGAAATCCTCAAAAAGCTCACCGGGCATACGACATTAGATCCTAAATAAAGAATCTTTTGCATTTGGCGTTCTTCATCTTCATGACGAAGACAGCCAGAATACGATGCAGGCCTTATATCAAACTTAGTTAATAAGAGCCGATTAAGCATTGCTGTCATTCACGCGAAAGCGGGAATCCAGCATTTTTGTTGTTTATCCTGACAATCGTGGTA
>JAGLUH010000638.1 GCA_023134875.1 Candidatus Zixiibacteriota bacterium | reverse complement strand
CCATGATATGCAAGGCACCCTGCGGGTCAAAAAGCCAGACCAGCTTTGAACTCAACGGCTGTTCGTCACGTTTGATCCCGTCGGCATTTTGCCGCCAGCCGATTTTACCATCGAATCCGGCCCGCTCGACGCCATCAGGAATGTACGAGATCATCAGGTACCGATGAGGCAGTCCGGTGTATGTTTCAAAGGAGGTGGAATCATAAACGGGAGGTTCTCTCGACGGAAGATTGGTAATCAGTCGCCCGCTGGTCACTCGGGTAACAAGTTTTTCAAGGGCAGCCCGACCGCCGACGGCATCGATATACCGCTCCAGGACTTCGTTCACCGTAGTATACGGTTTGAGTGCCGACTGTTCTGTGGAGTCACCGGCAATTGCGATAACCGAACAGAAAGTCAGCGCCAGGATACAGACGGTAAGGTGAGTCTTCATCCGGTATTCCTTTCACGACATGTGACGTCAATATGGAGTGTGTTGGCCATTGAGGATGATAGAACACTTATTCAACACCCTGTTAGGGTCTGCTGGTCCATAGCTTTACTGCGGGAAATCTCGGCAACCTATCCCAAAGCTACGCACAGCCACACTGAAAGACGTGGTGCGACACCTCGCAGCATCCCGGTAACACCCTGAATGCCCCGATGGAGCCTTGGCGATCCCCTAGTCCGTTTTGTCGATCCAGGCGTCGATCGAGTACTTGTCGGCCAGTTCAGCCTTCAGTTCTTTGGCCTGTTGCAACGTTTCCAGCCCACCGATACGAACCCGGTAGTATGTCTGACCGTCTACGGTAGTTGTAGTCACGTACGGCTCATAACCCCGGGCGACATATTTGTCGGCCAGGTAGCGGGCATACTCCGATGATTCACAGGCCGCCATCTGGACGAAATAGCCGGCCGCCTCAGTTAGCTGTAATTCAACCTGCAGTTCTTCCTCGACCGGGATAGCCCCGGCATCCATATCGGCCGGGAGTGATTCGGCCGCCAACATATCAGCGGTGGTATCGTCGCCACCCAGCATTTCCTGCTCCAACTGGGATGCCTCTTCCTGCTTACGCGAGCATCCGAAACCCAGCAGCAACAGAACCACCAACAGGACCAACAGCTTATAGATATTCATCCGACCTCCACGTTACTATACGATAGAGACTTTGTTCTTTCCAATCCCGCCGCCCGCCAATGACGACGATTCGGGTGCATATAAACACCAACCTACCCGGTAGTGTCAACTAAAAGCGAGCCGTTTTTTAAGGAATATGTGGTTGAACATTGTATAACAATTGCCTAAACTGCGGCAAAGCGAAGAACAACCCATGCGAACACATGACAACATACTTGAGCTCATCGGCCACACGCCCCTGGTGCGGCTGAGAACCGGCATTCCGGATAACGGGCCGAAGGCATTAGTGAAACTGGAGTTTATGAGCCCGACCGGTTCGCTGAAGGATCGCATGGTTTACCATATTGTCAGCCAGGCGGTCGCGGAGGGACGCCTGAAACCGGGTGACACTATTGTCGACAATACTTCCGGCAACACCGGTGTGGCGATGGCGATG
>JAGLUH010000637.1 GCA_023134875.1 Candidatus Zixiibacteriota bacterium | reverse complement strand
GGATGGTAAATTCGTCGCCGCCCAGCCTGGCGGGCACATCGTATATCCTGCTGTTTTCGTGGATTATCCGGCCTATCGATTCCAAAACGGCATCACCGACGGGATGTCCGTCGTTGTCGTTTAGGGCCTTGAGGTTGTCCAGGTCGATCGCGACAACGGCAAAGGTAGTGTTATTCCTGCTGGCGCGCTGAAATTCCTTTGCGATTTCGCAGTCGAAATACCGGCGCGTATAGAGAGTCGTCAGGGAGTCGACATTGGATAGTTTTTCGAGTTCTTCGATCAGCGCTTTGATGCGCCGGGCGCTGTCCCTGCGGACCGAGCCGAAAACGCCCGCAACCAGCCCTGTCAGAATCGGCAAAAAGATGAAAATATAGTGGTAGGAATGCTCGGAGAGTTTGAGTCCTAGATTTTCCAGACTAAACGCCCAGCCGCTGGAATAAAAATCCTGCCACATCAGGAGGATGGGAAATGGCAGGCCCAGAATCAGGCCGAAGATGATGTTTTTGTTGATGCGCAGACGAATGAGCGCGTACAGAAACTCGCTAAATGTCGGATTCAACTTGTGCTTCATCGACACGCTCCGGACTTTGGGAATTAACTCTCTTTATCATCTCACGTTCTTCTCTCATAATCGGCAAAATACCGTCATCTCTTAAATTACTCTCGCCCCGCTTCCGATAAGATAGTGTTGCAATTTTATGCTTCACATTGCATCAAGTATTAAAATCATTATGCCGAAAGATATCATAAGGAAATACTCTATACTGATAATCGGATCCGGCCCTGCGGGCTGCGCGCCCGCCCAAGTCTGGCCAGGTTAATCCTCGTAATAAAAAAATCCTCCCGCCCCCAGGCCCAGGGTCTGTGCGGGTGGGGCACGTTTCGAGAAAGCACACGATAATGAAAAATCCTTATCCGTTCGCGGCGCACGCTTTTTCGGCACAGGGAGCCAGGGGACTTAAACCGGTCAAAACAATATTCCAATTAAGAGAGCAAAATTTTGATTAAACCCCAATCAAAGGAGCACAGTATGTCCAAGGGAAAGGTTCTTGTTATCGACGACCAGCAATCAATCCGCAAATTGGTTTCGATGCATCTTGGCAAGGCCGAATACGATGTAACCACTGCCGTGGACGGGATTGACGGGCTGGCGAAGGCGCAGGAAGTCATGCCGGACGTAATAATTTCCGATCTCATGATGCCGGGCATGGACGGTATAGAGTTGTGCAAGCACCTGAAGGCCAACCCGAAACTGCGCGAGTCGTTTTTCATCATGCTTACTGCCAAAAGCCACACCGAAGACAAGATCAAGGGCTTCGGCAGCGGTGCGGACGACTACATGACCAAGCCCTTCAACCACCAGGAACTCCTGGCACGCGTCCACTCGGCCATGCGGATCAGAAACCTGCAGAAGGAGCTCAGCAAGGTCAGCGAACTCAAAGACGAGTTCCTCGGCATCGCCGCGCACGACATGCGCACGCCACTGACGGTCATCAAGGGCTGGAGCGATCTGTTTACGGAGGGTATGCTGGGGGACCTCAATTCCGAACAGAGCGAGGCGATCGAAAGCATATCACAGCAGGTGCGCACGATGCTCGAACTTATCAACGACCTGCTCGACGTAACCAAGATCGAATCCGGCAAGGTGCAGTTGAACCTCGGCAAACACAAAATCCAGGACGTGATCGACCAGCACTGGAAATCGTATTCGCTGCTTGCTACAAAAAAGGCGATCACGCTTCACAAGGAAGTCCACGACGACCTGCCCGAGATTCCGCTCGACAAGGAACGCATCTCGCAGGTGCTCAACAATCTGCTGAGCAACGCTTTTAAGTTCTCGCCGAGAGGCTCGCTGATCACGGTCAGCGCGGAATTGTGCAAGGATGGCATCAAGGTTGCCGTCATGGACACGGGTGTCGGAATTCCCG
>JAGLUH010000636.1 GCA_023134875.1 Candidatus Zixiibacteriota bacterium | reverse complement strand
AAGCTCACCGGCACAAGGAACTCTTGGAGATGCACGAGCAATTGGCAGCCAAGAGCGCCTTGGCATGGATGGGAATGGCGGGCTCAACTTGGGCACACAGTGTCACGACTAAGGCCGTCGTCATCAAGGAAAACGCCCAGGCCTTGCGGAGCCTTGTTGCCGTTGCGTGCTCGCTTGAGGGGATGGAAGAAAAGCTGAAGCGGATCGAAGACCAGGCCGAGGAGATCCAGGGGATACCTATCACGGTGCCCCTTTCGACGGAGGAGGGTGTGACACTCGTGGGGGTGAACGCGCTTCTACGCGAGCGGATACCGAGGGTTTGCAGGCAGCGCGCGGAAGATGTGCAAATCGAATGGTGCCTGAGTTCGCCCGATGTAGCTACGGTCAAGATCAGCCCGGAATGGTTAAGACGAGCCTTGGACATCCTAGTGGATAATGCCATTGAGGCCATGATTAAATGCCCGGTCAAGGTGCTGACCGTTTCCAGCGAAGTGAAGGGCGGAACTGTGGAAATCAGCATTGCGGACACGGGCAGGGGCATACCGGAACAAGATCGTGCCAAGCTGTTCCGCGAGCCGGTCCCGAGTGAAAAGGGAACGGGAATGGGACTTTTGCTAGCCTTGACCATCGTGGAGGCCTATGGGGGCGATATCCGGCTGGAGACTACTGGGCCCCTGGGGACAACGATGGTCATTTCGCTGCCTCTGGAGTAGAGCCGACCTGGACCCGCGCAGTCGGACTGGAGAGAAGAACAGACAATGAGAATACAACCCTCGAAACGGCTCATCTTGCTAGTCAGCGCCGATCGGCAATGGCAAGCAGTAATAGGAGAAGCCCTTGCGCCCTTGGGTGATGTCCACTCGGTTGATAGCGGGGAGAGCGGGCTACGACACATTCGCGAGAGCTTGAGCAGGCATCAACCATATGAGATTATCGTTGTTGACGTCGGCACGGTCGGAGATCAGAAATATCCCTCTCTCGTTAGCCGTGTTCGGGTCGAGCAACGTGAAACTAGGATCGTAGTGGCCTCGGCTGCGCCTACTTGGCGACAGGCTAAGGATGCCTTTCACGCTGGCGCAATGGATTACATTCGAAAGTCCTTGGACAAAGAGTATCTTTTGGCAGTCTTCCAAGAGGTTCTCAAAAAGAGACTGCCACCCTGGCAGCCAGATGACCATTACCTGATGACGGTGCATAATGAGTCCTAGCGAACAATCACTTCTAGCCTTCGTTGGCCCTGGGAGACGCTGCAGCATTACGTATGAGGAGGTTGTCTCATGAGCAAAGGTCGGATTCTGTTAGTTGATAACGATACTGCTTTCTGCACAACCAGGAAGGAGTTCCTAGAGGCAGAGGGTTATCAGGTGCTAACCGCGAGCAACCCTGGCGACGCCGAGGTTATGTTGAAAGACACGTGGGTGCACTTGGCTATCACGAACCTCAGGCTACTCAATGACACGGATGATAGGGATATTAGCGGCCTGACCTTGATTCGAGCGGCCGACCCTGTGATCCCTAAGATTGTCTTGACGGCCTACCCGACCTGGGAGGCCGTGCGCAAGGCTCTGGGACCTGCCGTGGGGGGGCTTCCCCCCGCCGTGGACTTCGTCGCGAAGAAGGATGGAGTCGAAGCGATGCTAGGCGCAGTCGAGCGGGCCTTCGACAAACACGTGAAGATCAACTACCAACTGGACATCCAATTCCGCAGTTC
>JAGLUH010000635.1 GCA_023134875.1 Candidatus Zixiibacteriota bacterium | reverse complement strand
ATCTTCATTATTTCCTTGTTCAGTCTGTTCAGAACAATGTCGATCCCGCTGATTGCCACTCGTCTTCCCATTACAACCACACCTTCCTCGCAAATCGGTCGGCACCAATGTCCGGCGTCTTGCTTATGGCGCGAATCTCATAGGCGGTCGATACCGATAGAGGGTCACCCTCTTCTGCCGATGATAGGTCGGCGAGTTCTCCGAGGTACAGATAGCCGCCGATGTCCAAGTCCGTAGCAACATAGGCTACAGCCCGAGATATCTGTTCACGCCCCTGGGCGTCAACAAACAATTCCTGACGATCCTGCCAGCGTACATCTAACTCGACGGCATCGTCGAAAGTCCGGCCACCATATCCATCGCTCTGGGGATTACCCCAGTAGACAGCCGTTTGCTTGAGCTGATTCGCCAGCATTGTGCTACGTGAAGTCACGCTATTGTCTTTACCTCCGCCGGTCGCTTACCGGATGCCACCCGAGCCAATATGCCATGATGATCGAGCAGCATAGTCTGTTGTCCGTATCGTGTGGAGTTTAGACCCATGCCCGTCTTGCCTTCGTAGGCTGCTTGAATATCACCGATCTTTTCGGACGTGACCTGCGGATCACGCACGGCCACGAAATGCGCCGCCAGCCAACGTTCGATTTCCTCCAGTGTCGTGGTGCTGTAGTTCTCGCCCAGCAGCAGATCAGTCACCATCGTATTGGCAGCCGCCAGGAACGGCGTAATCTGTTCGTCGGTCAGATCAGTGTCGATGATCTTCTTGACCATTGCTTCTGTTGCTCGTGCCGCCATATTGTTTACCCTTTCATTTTATAATGATGTATCCCTTGCCCTTACAGGAACGGCACGTCTGTGGCGGTGCCGTCACAGTCCAATTGTTGTTCGGCATATGGCTATAGAAAAACGGCGCAACAGTTCCTTTACCCTTGCAAACCGGACAACGCTGTACCGATGAGTTGGCGTAAGCATAATAATACTTGCCGCTAAATTGATCGACAAAGCGACCATCCGTCGTGTCAGGTACACCATAATGACTCATCTTTCACCTCGTCAGTTGCACATCGTATCTACCTTGACCCCATAGACCAGGAGCCACAAAATCAATGACCGCCTTCTCGTTCCAATTCAAGCCAAGCCAGTCAATCGCTTCCTTTATCTCTCTGAGTTCCCCCCGCACAATCTTATCAGCCCAGACTTCCCTGATCTTCAGTCCGGCCTCTGCCATTTCCTGAAATCGTTCTTTGTGTTCCCCGACCCACCAGAGCCATCCCCGCATATCACGATACGCTTGCATGAATCCGGTGCGCAGGCAGGATCGGGCTATCTCCTCATCATTACGACGCACAATCAACCAGTGTGATTCGGGAAACGCCAATGTCCAGATCGGCCACATGAGACACATCTTCGCATCCTTGTAGAACCAGGGGCCATGAATATAGCCGTGTTTGAGCATGATGATTTCGACATTCGCCAGCCAGCTCTCAGCCATCTTGGGTGCGACTTCTTTGCAATGCCCGATGTCCGGTAGCGGTCGTTGTCCCATTGTATCATACCGCTCGCCGGCGAGCCACTTTTTCACAAGGAAGTTGCGGATTTCTTTATTTTCATACATACCCTCCTGATAGTAGCGTGTCGGACCAGACAATTTTCCGCCGAATGCGCCGCAGATGTTGACAATTCCGGCAACCATCGAAGTCCCGGAACCTACACATCCACTGATCAAAATAGGGGACCTCATGTCTTTATCAATCCCCCCGCATTATCACGTTTGATATCGTTGTGGTCATAGATGACAAACATTTCCTCAATCATCATGCCATCCTCGTGGACGTGGAATTCGTGCAGCTCACCCGGCGCAACGGTAAAC
>JAGLUH010000634.1 GCA_023134875.1 Candidatus Zixiibacteriota bacterium | reverse complement strand
AAATCATGAACGACTGGGAAAGCCGCATTCAGGCACTGCTGGAAAAGTCTGGTAGAAACTAATGAGTAGAGACGACGACAAGGACAACGATCGCACTGAATCGGTAGGCGATCTCGGTGATGGTCCTGACCGGCCGCGGATCAAGAGACTCGGCCATTTCAGGATAGATGCGACCCTCGGTTCCGGTGGCATGGGTACAATCTACCGTGCCTATGATGAATCGATGAAGCGCCCGGTGGCCCTTAAGGTGCTCCATTCGTCGCTGGAAATCTCACAGCGTGCCCAGTCCCGGTTCGTGCGTGAGGCCTGGATTGCCGGTCAGTTAGATCACCCCAACATCGTCAAAGTTTACTCCCGAGGCGAGGAGAACAATGTAAGTTACCTGGCCATGGAGCTGGCCGAGGGCGGCTCACTTTATGACTTTATAAAGAGAACTCGAGAATCAATTCCCTCCGGTTCAGATGTCACCGGTACCATCGACAGAGACTATATCAATGATATTCTTGGCAAGTTTATCGAGTTGGCCGGCGCTCTGGAGCATATACATTCCAAAGGTTTCATCCATCGGGATATCAAACCTCACAACATTCTGCTATCCGACCCGGACAAGAAGTTCAAGTTCACTGACTTCGGCATTGCCCACGCCGATGACATGACCCGCATGACCCGTGCGGGAGACTTCATTGGTACCGTAAAATACATGTCACCGGAACTGCTGGCAGCACACCGGGCAGGGATTGACAAACGCACAGACATCTATTCGCTTGGTGTGACGCTATACGAGGCTCTGACATTGACGTTACCCTTCAAAGCTGATAGCGAGGAGAAGCTGATCGGCGAGATTCTGGCGGGTCATTACATTGAGGCACGCCAGACGAACCGCCGGATCCCGGTGGATCTTGAGACGGTGTTGATGAAGGCCAGCCACCATGATCCGGACCGGCGTTATCAGACGGCAGCGGAGTTTGCCGAGGACCTGCAGCGTATCATTGATGGCCGTCCCATTCTGGCGAAGCGTCAGAGTGCTTTCTCGAAGGGAATCAAGTACGTAAGAAGAAACTACAAAATGGTACTGGGAATTGCGGCAGCAGTGGTTATAGTGGTCGGTACTGTTTTGTGGGCGTACTACAAGATCGAACAGGCCTACCGTATAGGGGTCGATGAGTCAACTCAATTTGAGTCGAGCGCAGGACCAACGTTCACAAAAATCAATGTTCCTGGAATAACTGGATACTGTGCCTTATCTCCTGACGGCGAGAAGCTGGCATTCGTGGCTGAGGATAGTTGTCTCTGGGTCGCCCCTACTCACGGCCCGGCTGATCCCACCGTGGCCGGCGAGCCGGTAAGGCTGACAGAGCCGATGGTCAGGTGGACGGGAACCAGTTACCCGGTCTGGTCTGCCGATGGGAAATGGATAGCTTTCAACGCCAGGGGCACCCGAGACAGCACTTCCAGCTTTTGGCTTTCCATGTTCGTGATACCATCCTCTGGCGGCGAACTCAGGGGAATATCGGTGAAACACGTTGTCTCTCACAGCTGGCGTGACTACAGGATCAGTCTTTCACCGAACGGGAAGAACATTGCCTTTTCCACAGAAGACTCGTCACTGATTCCGGGGGAGTCCAAGTCAGGCTGTATTTACTCGATCCCGGTAGCCGGGGGAGAATTGACGCGGCTTACCGATTCACGATGTGGACAACCAGCTTATTCTCCCGATGGCAAGATGCTTGCCTATGTCAAAGGCAATCAATCTCCTTGGGAACAATACGGCTCAGGGCAATCTGACATCTGGGTGGCTCCCGTCGAGGGTGGTGCGCCAACAAAGATCACTGACTTGCCGGGACTGGTTTTCGGTCCGGTGTGGTCGCCAGACAGCAGAATGATTACGTTCAGCCGATGGACGGAACACACAGACCTAGATAGCGATTTCTTTTTCAAGGAATTGTA
>JAGLUH010000633.1 GCA_023134875.1 Candidatus Zixiibacteriota bacterium | reverse complement strand
GGCAACTGGGAATTGAAGGAGCAGGTCCCGCTTTTTCGGCGCGGGAAAGGGGAGAAGCGCCTTCCCCTGAATGTGGATCGCATTACCATCAGCGATGGCTACCTCGAATTCCGCGACGGGAAGGTGGGTAAGACCACCAAGCTTTCCAACATCGACGCTGACGTCAAACGGGTCCAGCTCCCGACCGAAGGTGATCCTCTACCGGCCAAATTCGACCTGAGTTTCAAGATCGATGGTTCGGCCAAATATCGTATGAAGGGCCGGGCCGATTTTCTATCCCCAAAAATTTCCTTTGATTCCGATATCTCGCTGGCGGGACTTCCGCTGCCGCCCTTTGCGCCCTATTACGATCGACGCGACATGCCGGTCAGGATTACGCGGGGTAGCATGGCTATGACGAGTCATGCAAAATGTACAAAGGACTACTTGAGGGCCCCGGCCCATATGACGCTGAGCCGTCTTAATGTCGAACCCAAGAAGAGGTCGGTAAAGGGTTTTGCCGCCGATCGCGTGGTCGAGGGCATCAAGGATAAGGATGGTCGGTTGGAGCTCGATGTCATGATCAGCGGGAATATTCGCAGTCCAAACTTCCACGTGGCCAACGCTTTCAGCAAAGCGTTTGCGAGCGGCTTTGCGAAAAGCATGGCCGAGGTTGCCAGGGATGTTCCCGGCAAGGTGGGAGAGATCGGCAAGGACGTTGGCTCAAAGATCAAGGGCCTGTTTGGAAAGTAAGGCCATCATCCGCTGCGGTGGGAAGCGGGATGACCCCGCAAACGAGCTGTGCCCCGTATAAAGTTTGCGGCTTCTTCGGGGCTGTGCTCGTACGGGGCAGGCAAACAAGGCGAAAACATGAAAACACTGATAACAATGATCTGCATGGTTGCACTTATGATTTGCGCGGTTGCACAGGCGCAGGAGGTAACTCCTCAAGGGGAAGCTAGAACTATTGCCGATACGGCGACTTCTATTTTGGGGTCAGCTTCCACGACCTGCACGAAGGGCAACCTGTCGCGCACGGTGGAAATTACTTATGCCGGTGAGCAGGGCAAGGCACCGTGCGAAGTCCACTATAAGAAGGTGACCGAGGCTCCCGGGCACGATCAGGTTCTCTGGTCCGCCGAGCACAAGAGCGGCTATTGTGAGAAAAAGAAGCGGGAGTTTGTGGACAAGCTTACGAGTTGGGGGTGGAGCTGTTCATGAGCAAAGAGAATGTTGTCATTCCCGCAAAAGCGGGAATCCAGAAACCTCAAACCCTGGATCCCGGCTCTTCGGCCGGGATGACGATCAAAGACAAGAGATGAGAAACAATTATGAGTGACGTCATAGAAATCAATGGTCGGGAACACTTCGAGCAGGAGATTATCGCCGCTGACGTGCCGTGTGTTGTCAACTTCTGGTCGCCGGGGTGTGCATCGTGTGTGGCCAACGATCATGACTTCGAGGGTGCTGCAAAGGACTTCTCGGACGAGGTGCGTTTTGCCAGCGTTAACGTGCACACCAATCAAGAGGTGGCGCAAGCGATGCGCATCAGACGTGTTCCTACGGTGGTGATCTTCCGCGGGACCGCGGTCTTCGATGTGCGCAGCGGCCGCTGCACTCAAAAGAACATCACCCGCATGGCCCAGCGAGTTTTGGACAAAGAAAACAACGTCGGCCTTCTCACTCGCCTTAAACGCTTCCTGAATTCCCATGGACGGAAGGCTTGGTTTTAAAGATATGTGTCGTTCTCCCCGAATGAATTGGGAAGAGGACTTGAAGATAAGGAGCGTCAAATGAGATTCTTGATATTTATTGCAATTGTTATCGTGGCTCTCGCCGCGCCGTACGCAGCTCCCCAAAATGCGAGCGCGCAGCTCATTCCTGCGGCAGTCATTACGCCCGACGACATCGAGTTCGAGGACACGCTTGTGGGTCAGACATCTGCGCAGCAGATATTTACGGTCACGAAGACGCGATCAATCCTGCCGCTGTACATATTTTCCGCTTCTCTGGCTGACTCGGTAAATTTTGCGATAGCGTCGGATGGGTGCAGCGGCCGTACGTTGGAGGATGGTCAGAGCTGCGAGATTGCCGTTAACTTTTCACCAGGACAAGCCGCCCGTTTCGTTACCACGATGACGCTGATCGATCTTGGGCGCAATATCATAGATACCGCGGGCCTGTCGGGCCGCGGTGTAGCGCCTGCGGTTACGCTTTCAACGACCAACGTAGATTTTGGAGATCAGACGGTAAACATGCCTTCAAGTTCGCACGAGGTCCTCATCGTCAACACTGGTACCGCAGATCTTAACGTCAGCAGCATTACTTCAACGGGTGATTTTGGGCAGACCAATGATTGTGGTGATCCAGTTGTGCCGAACGATTTGTGCAAGACCGAGATAACATTTACGCCGAGCGCTCTTGGTGCAGCAACCGGCACTGTTACGATAACCGACGATGCTTCTGACAGCCCGCAGACGGTAGCGCTTCAGGGTATCGGTATACCGCCGGGCAATCCGGATGTGAGCCTTTCGACACACGTGCTTGATTTCGGAAGCATGTTGGTTGGCAGTGCGAGCGATCACGAGACGATCGTTCTCGTCAACGTGGGAACGGTCAACCTCAACGTCGCGAACATTGTAGCGAGTGGTGATTTCAGTCAGACTAACGACTGCCCAGCAATTGTCGCGCCGGATGCGAACTGTTCTATTAACGCCGTTTTCGAACCTACGACAACCGGAGTTCTTGAGGGTGCGATAACGATCACGGACGATGCTACCGATAGTCCGCAGACGGTGAGCTTGAGCGGAAGGGGTGTGTCGCCCGATACGCCTCACATGGAGTT
>JAGLUH010000632.1 GCA_023134875.1 Candidatus Zixiibacteriota bacterium | reverse complement strand
CCACCGACATCGCCTCGCGCGGCATCGACGTGCCCGGCATCGAGCACATCATCAACTTCGACATCCCGCAGACTGTTGAGGAATACATTCACCGCGCCGGCCGCACCGCACGCATGGAAAACGTAGGCCTCGTCTCCACGATCGCCAGCTGGATGGACAAGGAGATGGTGGGGAAGATCGAGGAGACGATCAAGCAAAAGCTCCCGCGCTGCACCGTCGCGGGCGTCGAGCCCTATGTGGAGATGAAAGCAAGGCCCTTCCGCGGCCGTCCCAAGAGTAGGTGGTAGTCCACACACCACGGCACTTCTCTTCTCGGCAGTGCGGCTTCCTTACTTAGCCCTTGAATAACTCCCTGTTTGAGAATATGTCAGTGTTGCAGGGGGGAACCCTGACGAAAATTTCACACTATCTCTTCGCAATTGGCGTTAGTCTATTCATTGCCATGCCGGCATGGGCAGGCGAGCCTGCTGTCATCTCTACCAGCACGTTTCATTGTCCGGGTATGAGCGGTTTTACGTTTGACTATCCCGTTATCAGAAATTGGGAGCCGCGCACGCCTGTGAGCAAAGGCCGCGGCCGCTGTGCTATCCCTTTTAATTGGCCGCCCTGTTTGCGCTTAAGCGCTGCGCCGCAGGTGGTTGTTGAAACGGTTCCGCTGAGCGTGGTCGGCACTATGTTTGACGTCAAGAGCACCAATCGCTACCGGGTGCGTTATGAAAAGATGTTTGATCCCTCACCGTATATCAGTGGTTATGAGCCTAAACCCGGTAACTGGGATTGGCTGGTCTTTTACAGCAGAAACAAAGCGGTGCGTATCAGCAGGGCGCAGTTTGGTAAATTGGGTGGTGCCTGTGCTGAGAAATTTAACGATTTCGATGAGCAGGCTTTCTACGATCTGATCATTTATACCTTTAAGTGGACACCATGACCAACGATGCAATTCTCAAAAAGGTGAAGGCGGATTTTGATCTCTCGACCAATGCTTTGAGAGAGATGGTCGGCGCATTTCACGACGAGATGCGCTTGGGTCTCGAGAGTCAGGTGAGTTCGCTCAAGATGCTGCCCACGTTTGTGGATCGCGCTTCGGGCGATGAGCGCGGGAGGTTCTTGGCGCTTGATCTGGGCGGTACGAACTTTCGCGTCCTTCAAGTGCAGCTCGGCAGTGGCGGCCAGGTCAAGGTCGAGCATGTTGGCAAATACATCATCCCCAGGGCTGTCATGCGAGGTACCGGTGAGCAGCTCTTCAACTTTATTGCACAGTCCATTGATACCTTTCTGGTCGACAGCCGCATTGGCTACGATGAGAAGCGCGACTTAGGCTTCACCTTTTCGTTTCCAATGAAGCAGACCGATATCGTGAACGGTATTCTTATCAACTGGACCAAGGATTTTTCTGCATCGGGTGTGGTCGGCAAGAATGTCACCAAGCTTCTGATTGCAGCGCTCAAGCGGCAAGGCATCGATTCAGTCGAGATCGCTGCATTGGCAAACGATACGGTCGGGACGATGGTCGCGCGTTCCTATCAGGATCAGGACTGTGACGTCGGCATTATTTTCGGCACGGGTACCAATGCGTGCTATCGTGAGCCAAGCACGGAGACGATCGTCAATATCGAGTGGGGAAACTTTAATAAGCTTCCGCTCAACAGATACGATGTGAAACACGACAAGGCATCGGGCAATCCTGGCAAGCAGGTGATGGAGAAGATGATTTCGGGTATGTATCTTGGAGGTCTTGTGCAGCTTGTTCTCTCTGATCTGATTCAAACCAGACTCATGTTCAAGAACCGCAGGGCGAAGTTCTCGAAAGGCGTGTTTACGACGACGCGCATGTCGCAGGTGGAATCCGACACATCAAGAAAACTCACTAAAGTAGAAGATTACTTGGACAGCATCGGCATCATTGATTCGGCGCTTGCCGAGCGTGCATTGCTGCAAAGAATATGTGAGTTGGTCTCCCGGCGTGCGATGCGTATCAGCGCTGCGGCTATGTCGGCAGTGGTTACCTGGATGGATCCCGAGTTGAAGGATAATCACACGGTTGCCATCGATGGCACGCTCTATGAGCGCTATCCGGGATTCAAAAAGACTATCCTTGCCACGCTCACCCAGCTGCATGGCAAGGATGCGGGTAAGATCAAGCTCGTTCACACCAAGGATGGCTCCGGCATCGGCGTTGCCGTCGTCGCAGCGGTCGCCGCACACGCATAACAACAAATTATTGTTTATGAACCGGATACGAATCGTGCTCGATGTGCTTGAAGTGCACGTCATGGTGATGATCGTCGGGTGTATCCGGATTGGGCGGTTGCAGCTTGCTCGAGTAGGAAAAGACGACGATCGCCGCGACAAAGAGTGCAATGCTCACCCACATCCTGCGTATTGCCGTATGTCCCGCGCCTTCCCATTCTTTTGATTTCCAGCTCCAGAAGTTTGACGTGAGTATGATGAATACCATGAACAGCGGCCAGGCGATGGTCGGCGCCAGTGAGCCGCCTATGGTTTCCGAGGCTTTGCTGAAAAAGACGAGCGATCCCCAGTAGCCGACGCATATGAAGATGAGCCAGAGCCAGTATTTGCCCGATCCTTGAGTTTTGAAGTTCGCAAAACTTTTATTTTTGATGTTCAGTATCAGAAAATACAGCGCGTATGGAACCCATGCAGCGGAAAAGATGATGACCCAGGCGATGACGCCGCTGGCGAGTTTGCCCACGCCAAACTGATCTGTTGCCAATGCCGACACTGTTGGATTTGCCCAGATGTAGGTAATGCCCTGGCTTACCGAGCCCGCGCCGGCAAGAATTGCCAGGATCACACCCAGAACCAGCATGCCCGGTTTGATCTCTTTGATGCCTTTATTTTCGCTTCCCGTGATATCCTTTTTGATCTAGTCGCGTGCTGCACCGGCGGCCGCGCTGATCGTGACGGCTACGATGAAGATGACGATGCCGATCAGCTGGGCATAGCTGTAGGGCGTGCCCATGATGTCCTTGTGCCAGAGGATTGGTATAAGGGCCGAGCCGGCCG
>JAGLUH010000631.1 GCA_023134875.1 Candidatus Zixiibacteriota bacterium | reverse complement strand
TCCGGTAGCGGTCGCAGATGATGATTCCGATTTTGGTCTTACCCTTCATTTTTCTTCCTCCTGTTGGATCAACTAACCGAGAACTCTCTTTTCCCGCAACTCGTTGTATTCATATACATCTTGATTCCCCTGCGGTCAACAGCAAGGGAGCTGAAACGCTGATTGAATTTGATAACCCAGCTCAGGTTACTCACATAGCTTCGCAATTGCTTCTCGCAACTGAGAGGGAAGAGGCTTAAGGCGTTCCGGCGGCAGGAAACTGAGCATCTGTTCCTTCACCTGCCGGCATTCAACTTCGTTATCACCTTCCATCTCGGCCTGAGCGAGATGAAACCATGCGCTCAATAGATTAAATCCCATACCTCGGGTCTCATCACCTATCAAAACACCGCAGTCGGCATAGCCGCGATAGGCATAACGTTCAAACAGATTCCTCCGAAGCAGTTCTCTGTTCAGGGGCGGGGATGAGACCGGCATCAATCGCCAGGCTAGCCCCTCCAGCCGAAGGTATCGATGCAGCCCTATCTGATTGTGGCGATAAACAGTCGTTGAGAAACAGATCGGGCGCTTCCAGGCATTATCGATGATGATCTGAATGACAAGCCAGTCCTGCACCCGCAGGTATGATTCCCTCACAGTTGGTGGAATTTGAAAACGGACAGAGTCCGGTATGGCTACTTCTGCTGACAACTGAAAGGTCTCGTGATCGCCCTCTACCGGAACAACTATGGTGGTATCGCTCCAGGGTCGCAGACAAAGCCCTGCAAGCTCCTCTTTTGAAAGCGCAAGGGGGATATCGGGATCTCTGGCCATGACCTGAGAGACAAACCAGGAGGTGTTAAACAGCGGCAGGTTTATGACCGTAACGTCGGGTCGGTATCCCTCCGCAATCTGCAGATACCACGGGGGCCAGGTGTCGTTATCGCCGTTCGTGAAGACAATCGCATCGGGTGGGAGGGTATTGAGCAAGTTCTTCCCGAAATCATAGGTGAAGCAATTGTCGGATCCATCAACCTGTCTGAAGTTCTTTACAAGTTGGCTTCCCGGCAGGGCAACGAGCAGAAGCGCGGCTACGCCAAACACCGTCCACCCATGACGCTGTGATAGCTTCAGGAGAATCAGAAGCACACAACCGATGCCGTATGCTATCCACATTGAAAAAATGACAAATGAAGGAAGGTAATGCCGGTCGAATGAACGAAAGAAATCGGCGGGGATGTTGAAATAGAGCACTGCTCCCAGGCTGGCGAACAGAAAGAAAACGGTGAGTCCCAGCGCCAAGCGCCAATTGCGCCGCCAAAGTATCAGAAGACCGAACAACCCGGCGACGGCGGGCAAAAGACCCAACAAGCCAATCTTGCCATCTAAGGAGAAGAAATTAGCTGAGAAGATGTTTAAATAATCCATCACCTGAGCTTTGAAGAAAAGCGCCTTTCGGGGAAGAAGATTTACAAGCCACCCGCCGCCGTATTGCTTGAGGGTGATGTAATCCCAGAAACGTGACCAGGAACTTGGATCGCCGGAGTTCGGGAAGGGACCTTTTGCAGCCAGAGGTATCAACAGCAAATGAA
>JAGLUH010000630.1 GCA_023134875.1 Candidatus Zixiibacteriota bacterium | reverse complement strand
ATGCTTGTTGGCCGGCATAGTCAATGACACTGACGCCCTTTCCAATCCAGCGGCTAGCCAGCCAGCGTTTCAGGCGGCTGCCAAATTGATGTCCGGCGGAGCTGATTGGCGAACCCTCTTGGGGCTGTTCGTCAAAAATCGTCCGATTAACGCCTTGCGTCTGATGGGGCGGGCAATGGCTCGGCTCAAATTCGATTCGGAGACTGGATTGGCCTCTACTGTCATTTTCAGGGACGATTACCCCGAAGGGGCGGATGATTGTCAGATGGACGGCTTCGCTAATTTTTTGGGCAGCACCTTGGATGTTGATGTCGTTTTGGTGCTCAAGGATGGGGGTGATGGAATCGTTAACGGTAGTTTCCGGACTGTCGGTGAGGCTGACGTTTCTGCGGTAGCTCAGCGGCTCGGCGGTGGTGGACACCGTAAAGCGGCTGGATTTTCCGTTCCAGGCAAGGTCGTCGAGCGGGAACACGGATGGGCGATAGCAGGAAAGTAAAAAACCCCACCTAGAACAGATGGGGCAAGAGACAATCGCGGTGCTGACCGCGATTATTTGTTTTTTGGACCTTTTTTAGGCTCAGTCGGCAGGGGTTCAGTTACTGGAGGTTCTCCGGCCAGCTTCTTTTTCACTGGCGGTTTCGGTTTCGGTGGCGGAGGAAGGTACGACTTCGGTTGGCCATTAAATTCGGTCAGATAACCGACTCGGGCCTTTTCCAGCAGTTTCTTGACGTACTTCACTGACTGGATGCCGTGGAACATGGTGAAGATCGAACTACTGGATCGTGGGTACCAAATCTCATTGGTGATGATGCCGGCCAGTTTGCCGTTGCAGGCAGCAAAAATGGCAGATCCTGAGGTTCCCGGTCCATCTTTGATGTCAGCCAGAATCATGTCATGAAAGACAGTCTTGTTCTTGCCGAAGCTGTTTCGGCTCCAACCGAGCCGACCGACCGTGCCTCGTCCGACGTATTAACCGATATTATGCGGGTAGCCGATGTTGTAGATACTGTCGCCGGGGTTGATGTTGACGATGTCTTCCAGGACAGCTGGTTGGCTGAATCGGCGGTCCATCTTGACTATGGCAAGGTCATGCTTCTCGTCGATGGCAAGAACCTCGACCTCATGGATCTTAACGGTCCCATCTGCCTCGACTATTGATATTCTCAGTCCTTGGTGGTCATCAACTACATGGTAGGCGGTAATCAGGTGTCCTTCCTCGGAAACCACCACTCCAGTACCATGCCCTCCTGGTAGAATATCGATTCGGAAGGTGGCCAGCCGATTTCTGGTGAGCTGCGTCAGCTCTGGTGGACGAAATGCCTCGTTCACATAAATCGGTTGCGGTTTTGTTGGTCGGTTGACGCTTAAATGGCTGGCGCAGGAGATTGTTGTTAAGGCAATCAGCGCCAAAATCAGGTTTCCGGTACGGAAGGTAAGCATCGCTGCCCCCTTTCTTTGGTAAGGTCAAAAAAATATTTTAAGGTTCTCTATTTTTTACCTTAGTCTAGGGTCTTGTTTTAGTCAACCAAATTAAATTATCTTCAATCATCGGAATTTCGCCGTGTTTGCCTAGAAACCTCAAGATTGATATCATTTCTAACGAACTTAACCAGCAAATATGTCCAACCCATATTCCGTTGATTCTCAAATTCTTATTCCGACCGTTATCGATAAATCGAGTTACGGCGAGCGGGCTTATGATATCTACTCCCGCCTGCTTAAGGATCGGATCATTTTCCTTGGCGATGCCATCAGTGAACACGTCGCTAACATTATCGTCGCCCAGCTTCTTTTCTTGGAAAGCCAGGACAAGACCAAAGATATTAAGATATACATCAATAGTCCGGGCGGTTCGGTGACTGCTGGTTTGGCGATTTATGACACTATGCAAT
>JAGLUH010000063.1 GCA_023134875.1 Candidatus Zixiibacteriota bacterium | reverse complement strand
AAGACGCCATCGGAGCGCGATGTCAGTGCCGGTATGAGGGTTACCTGGGTGGGGCTGATAGTCAATGTTGGCCTGATTGTCTTGAAACTCTGGATCGGAATGGTGAGCCGGAGTCAGGCGTTGATTGCCGATGGCATTCATTCCATCTCCGATCTCTTCAGCGATCTGCTGACCTTGTTTGGCCTCAGATGGGGGCGTAAGGCCGCTGATGCCAGCCATCCCTATGGTCACGCTCGGATTGAAACCGGTGTCGGCCTGATAATTGGGTTGCTACTGCTGGGTGCTGCTGTGGGGATAGCGTTCAAGGGGGTCACGGCGATCTTTCAGCACCGTATCGTTAATCCCTCCATGATGACTATAATCGTCGCTGCCGTCAGTATCGTCGCCAAGGAGGGGATGTATTGGTACACGATCATAATAGGTCGTCGCCTCCGGAGTCTCATACTGGTGGCCAACGCCTGGCATCATCGCACCGATGCGTTTAGCTCGGTGGCGGTTCTAATCGGTGTGCTGGCGACCTACGTTAATCCCGCCTGGTACTGGGCTGATTCCCTTGCTGCGCTGGTCGTCTCAGTCTTCATCGTGAAAGTGGCGGTGTCATTGATCTGGAGGGCTTTTCGGGAAGTCATCGATACCGCTCCTGATGCGAATATCGTCGACCATCTGACCCGCTGCGCCTCAAGTGTTGCCGGAGTGAGAGGGGTTCATGATATCAAAGCACGTTACTTCGGGCCGCACATCTTTGTCGAAGTGCATGTAGTGGTTGATCCGACGTTGACGGTTAAGGAGGGGCATGCCATCGCCAAACAGGTGGAAGCGTGTCTAATTGCCGATGTGGGGGATGTCAGCCGGGTGATCACGCATGTTGACCCGGATACCGATGACAATCAAGAGCCACAGCTGTAAGTCGGCATGCCGGCGATGCCGACAAACAACGTAGATCACGCGGCCTGCCCGCTTGACATTCCTGCTGTTACCACCAGACCTGGGCGCCTTCCTCTATTGTGAAGATCCGTTCCTCGTTATCAGAGTCGATTGCCACCAGCCAGTAAAGCGCGCCGATCGGCACTGCGGCATAGACCAGGGGTTCGGTTCCGGCTTCTTCGCAGCCCAGCGACTGCCAGCCGTCGTCGAAGTAGGAGAGTTCATACTCCTGCCCCAACGTAAGGAAGGTGCGGACAATCCCGTCGGTGGAGACCTCCTGCTTGCGGCGCGTGGTGGAAACGAGAGTAACCGCCTTTGTCAGTTGATCATCAGGATGCAATTTTTCAATGCGGCAATCGTCGTGCAGGATAAAGGGCACGCCGAAGGGAACAATCTCCTCATTCAGGTATAGGGCGGGCAGATAGGCGATTTCCTTGCCCATGTCGGAAAAGAGTGCGGTGTTCGCCGTCACTCGTCCCCAGTGAATCGCCTTCCATTCGCCGGAGTTGAAGACACAAAGGTAGGCGATATCGACCGAATCGGGAATCTCCTGCTCGAAAGTGAGCGAAACATCACAAACATCGACATAGTCGGCGGTAACGTCGAGGTAGCTCTTGCCGGCCAGCCAGCGGGGAACCTTTTCCTGTTTATGTTCCTGGAAGACCAGATTCTGTTGCTGCTTGCCGAAAGTCTTGCGATAAACCTTGGCCAGCTTGTTAGCCAGCGTGTAGTATCCCGGATTCCGTTCCGCGCCCATGAATGGTGTCACCTTGCCGTCGGGAGTGAGAATCGCATTCCAGGCATGGTTGTTGCCCGAATTCGCCCAATAGGGCGTGTAGTCGCTGGTAACCGCCAGGCCGTTGGCGCGCATGGCGTAGATGGTCACGTTGGTCATATCCTCACAGCGTCCCAGGCCACCCGCCATCATCTCCGCCAGACCCAGGTCGGTAGGGTGATAGTAATAGCGGGGGTCAAAGGTAAACCAGGTCTTGATGTCGTCGTTGATCAGGGCGGCAGTCTCAATCGGATCGGTAGAATCAGCCATCTCAGCCGCAATATCCTGGTATTTCTCCCAGAAGGTCTCGCGCCACGGCTCCAGTGGTTCATTGCTGCCGCGATAGGGCAGGACATACTGCTGGAACTGGTCGAAGGTGAGCCATTTCGCCCACGGTTTCTCGCGCCAGGCACGGAAAGCGTAATCGATCTGGTTAATCAGGAAATCTGCGGTGATGGTATCCCGGTCATAGATTTTCTCTTTTCTCTTAAAATCAAGCTCGCCGTATTGCGCCTCCAGGGTATCGAAAGCTACCAGCAGGGCGGCATAATCGGGATAGTCCCGCACGTCGAACTCTACTCTGGCTTCGGTGCTGTCTTCCAGAGCATAAGTGGCATAGCAGTGCCCCTCCATGTTGGCGATCAGATAGTACGCGGCTTCCAGTTTCAGCGAATCCTCTCCGGTGGTGTAGTGAGCAAAAACCTTCTCCAGTTCGGCGCGATTGTCGCCCGCCGCTTCGATAGCGTCGGCTACATCCGGGGGATATGATGGTCCTGAGGAGCAGGCGGCGAGCAGAGCGGCAAATAGAGACATAAGAAGGAATAGGTCTCTTTTCTGATTACTTGACATCTTGACCTCCAGGCGAATTATCGATTTTTCAGTCAACTTCAAGCGAAGATCAACAAAGATTTTTCCAGGGGCAAGCCTTTTCCTGGGAGAAAACTCTGGTTGATTACCTATGTAAATAATACTTGACATAATGTGCGGCACAGCGTACATTTCCTCTGGGGAAACCTGATAGCTGAGCGAGTCGACGATGAAACTGAAAAACAACATCAAACAGCACCGCGCCAAACTGGACCTGACTCAGCAGGCCTTGGCAGAGGCTGTGGGTGTCAGAAGGCAGACGATTCTGGCGATTGAGAAGGAACGGTATGTTCCCTCAGCCTTGCTGGCATTTCGTATCGCGCGAGCGCTTGGCATGGGGATCGAGGAGTTATTTGAACTGGAGGTTAAGGAGGAGCAATGGTGAAAAACGAGATGGACTTACTGAGGATGGATGAGAGACAGCGGCTCTGCTGGCTCCGTGCCAACCGGGTGGTCTTGCTGAC
>JAGLUH010000629.1 GCA_023134875.1 Candidatus Zixiibacteriota bacterium | reverse complement strand
CTGATTATCGTGGATAACAATTCGGACAGTTCCCTTTAGGCCCATAAGTTTGGATAATATTGGAGATATGAAAACACAGCTTCATACTATTATTGCTCCGGTCTAAAATTCCAGGGATACCTTAGAAACACTTGCCACCCGGGTTTCAAAGGTCATGGAAGGGGCCGAAATCAATTTTGAGATGGTCCTCGTGGACGATGGAAGCAAGGACGAGTCCTTTGAGGAGATTCGGCGACTCTCGAAATCAAACGGTTTCGCACGAGGGTCTCGTTTGTCAGTGATTATGGCCTCAGCGGTATGCAGAAACCGCACTGGCGATGGTACCTCTGCCCAGCAATTGGGAAATCGTTCCTGAGAGAAGCGAGCACCTTTTAGCTTGTCACAAGTCTTTTCTATCGAGTAGTAAGCCAGCGGCGGATTCGGTACGACAGGGCATGTACCTTATATCGAAGCCCCTCAAAGTAGGCTGGATCAAACTTTCGCTGATGTTTGTCCCAAGGCCCTACACTCTCTTCTATGACAGTTGGAAGTTCCGGTAGCGCCTGGGCAAAATGTTGTCCGCGATCGTTATCCAGATCGTTGGTAAATGCCACAAAATTTCCGAACAAATCAGGGAAGTGACGGTCTGCAATGAGCTTCAGGTGATTGGCGATCGCCCGCACCTCGTGTGCCATCTGCTGATGTTTGATCGTCTCTGCCCCCTGCTCGGCCCGATCTGCAGCTCTCCTGAGCACCTCCGACGGCAACACATTGGCAGCCAAGTAGGTGGGCTGTTCGACAATGCCGTATTCAAATTTGATTCTCTGGGCGCTCGCCCAAGCAGCCACACGCGCAGGTTCAAAGATGTTGTAGGCGCTTAGAGTAAATCCTATGGCTAAGACGGCATTCGGTAGGCGCTTCAACTTTTCCACCGTCTCCTCAACATCCGTCCAGACTGAGGGAAAGCGAATATACTCATTAACCGTTCCCACCCCGTCCACACTGATCCGAATCCGCACCTCCTTGAACTCGGACAGGAGATCCAACATTCTATCATCGAGGCGTGTGCCGTTGGAAGGGATCGCCAGGCGCAGGTGTGACGCGGCTCCCCGGCGCACTATCTCGCTGAGGATTGATCGTACAGGCGGCATAACAAGAGGTTCCCCTCCCGACAACTGCAAGCTCTCCAGAGTATCAAGTTGATGCAGGACGCGGCCGAACATAATCTCCTCATCTTCGGCCCAATCCCAATCATTTGTGGGTCGGCGGTGGTCATTCTTCAACTTCGGATTATCGAATACAGCCCAGCTCCGATGAACCCGATCGGCAGCGATGCGCGAACTCGCCGTCGGAACACACGTGCGGCACTTGAGGTTGCACACGTTACCCAAATGTAGGGTGAGGCGTTGAACCGACGGAGACTTCTTGTCTGGTCCCTGTGCGTCCGGTCCTTCGGCTTTGGGGGATTGGAAGGCAATACGCGGATCCATTCCGGCATGGTAGTACTCATAGGCCCGGTTAAAGATCACACGATCGCTCGTTCCACACGCCCGCTCTTTGGAGTAACAAAGGGCGCAACCTTTAAGCGGCTTTCCAGCTAGAGCGTCGCTTCGCCAATCCTTAAAGGATTCCGATTCCAGGGCTTCCTGAGCGGTTACGTCAGCAATCCGGACGGGTCTATCGTTTTCCTTTGCAATATCCTTGAAAGAACAACAGGGTCGAACGATACCCCCATATGACACGTCCAGCGCTGTCCATAGTTCGACGCAAAATGTATCTTGCTTTTGATTCGGTTGATCAACCACAAGGTCCTCCACCGCTAATTCAGGTTTCCGGATTACAGCTACAACCCGTCGTCATTGCTCTGTTCGTGTGTTTCCGGCATAGAGGCCGGTCCCCTGCCTGCGGGGTCTGAAGGATCATGCTTCAAAAACTCTCTAGGTACGTGTTGGCTGTCTGCCTTCCCTGATAACCGCGCAACCCAAAGTCCTTTCCCTACGGCGGATCCATCAAGAAGCGATCAAATGCTTACCCCGGATTCTTCTCGGTTTTCGCGCTAACCTCCAGCATGCCTGACATGTTTCTGAATATGGCAGAGGTTGGCTGCATAAATACTTCGATAATGATTTGTCCAAAGAGTTCATAGCACAGAGATAGTACAATCAACGCCATCGCAGATCAATGGCAATAATTGGTTCATGACAAGATTTTGTTCTTCGAGACAAAGATTATTGAAATTGCTCATGTCTGTCAAGGCTATAATGTAAGTACGAAAAAAACAACCAGGGA
>JAGLUH010000628.1 GCA_023134875.1 Candidatus Zixiibacteriota bacterium | reverse complement strand
TGCGGTTCATATCACCTGTACCTGTTGTGTATTCAGACACTCGATATCAGGGCTCGAAAAGGCATTTCACAGTTTCTTTGTGTTTGAACGCTTCGAAAGCCTCCTTGGCCTGCTCTAAAGTAAATCTTTTTGTTACCAGAGCCTGTCCTGTCACCTTGCCGGACTCCAGCCAACCAATCGCTCGAATAAAGTGTCTCTGCAGAAAAGCTACATCCCCGTAGATCGTGACGCCTTTTCGAATGAGCGCGAGGGGCTTGAAATTCGATTCAGGATAGAGCCCGAAAGAGTAAATACGTCCTTTCGCAGCTGCGAGATCGAGGAGAAAATCCCAAACTTTGGGGGAGCTTGCCGTCTCGATTACGATATCAGTGCCTCGACCGTTAGTGATATCCAGAACAGCTTCAACCGGATCCTCTTTGCTCGCATTTACGATATGTGTCGCTCCCAATTTTTCCGCGATCCCGAACCTGATCTTGTCGACATCCAGCCCCACTACAATCGGCTTGGATACGCCCGCCGCAACGAGGGCCTGCAGATGCAGCAGGCCGACCGTGCCGGGGCCGACGATTACAGCGCTTTCACCGATCACAGGTTGTACATGTTCGATAGATCTCACCACGAGACTCAGTGGCTCGAGCAGAGCGGCAGCGGCGAACTCCACGTTGTCCGGCAATACGTGAACCAAGTCTTCGGAAATGACCATATATTCGGCGAAGGTGCCGTCATAGGTGATGCCGATGTGATTCCAATCGGTACACATATTCTTGTTGCCTGTTCTGCAGTTGTAGCACTTGCCGCAGCCGCTCAGCGCCTCGAACCCTACCCGTTGACCGACCTCCAGCGTGCTCACCTCTTCTCCCACTTCGGCGATGACACCTGCGCCTTCGTGGCCCATGATCATCGGTATGGGTACGGGCTTTCTTCCTTTGTATTGCCCATTCAGGATCGACATATCGGTATAACACAGTCCGGTAGCCTTGATTTGAACAAGGACCTCCGTCGGCTTCGGCTTCGGGACCGGTATGTCTTTGACTGCAAATGATCCCGCCGTCTGATCTGTCTTCACGATTGCTTTCATCGGTGTCCTCCTTGTATCAACCAGTCATCCAAATGCTCTATGCTTTTTTTCGAAACAGAAGGTGGCCGAAACTTTTACGGTGAATAATCGACAGTGATCGGTTTTCTTTTTTCTACAGATTCGATTATAGCCGAGATCCCGCGCAACGTTCTGAGCGCGTCTTCGCCACTGGTTCTCGGTTTTTCTTCTCCCCTTATTACTCTGCAAAAATGTGACATTTGTTCCGGATAGGGATCGCTGCTCTTGATATCGAGGTGTTCCGTGGTCAAAGGATATTGCCAGCCCATTTTTGAAGGGTCAGCATAACAGACCTTTACCATTCCCGGAAAAGTCAAAGATGCTTTATTCCCCAAAAAATGATAAATATCGCCGTTTGTTTTATAGAAAAACTTATTCTCGCCCATCGTGGCCTCATACCCCCATAAAGAGGGTGCAGTATCAGACATGAGTATGCTCGCAAGCACCCCATCTTTGAATCTCACGGTAGCACATACGGTATCTTCGACTTCAAACTTGCGGGTTTTGTTGCTTACCTCAGCATACACACGTTCGATTTCGCCGTACATGTAGCGTAGATCGTCTATCTCATGGATCGTGTTGATGAGAACGGGGCCCCCTCCCTTCTTCTTTCTCCACTCGCCGGCTACGAAGTACTCACTTGGTTTGTACATGGCCCACAACACTGATATGCCTACAAGATCGCCGAGTTCTCCTTTTTTAATCATTTCTTTGGTGGCGTTGACCATCGGATTGAATCGCCGGTGATGGCCGATGAGGAGTTTCACATTGCTTTCCCGCGCGCTTTCTATCAGCGCCTGCGCTTCCGAAATCGTTGAAGCAATGGGTTTCTCCATGAAAACGTGCACTCCCCGCTGCAAACAAAAGCATCCAATGGATTCGTGGAGTTCGTTCGGAACTGAAATAGCCACTCCATCGGGACGCTCTTTGTCGATCATCTCCTTGTAGTCTTCATAGAATCGTGTACCGAGCTGTTTTGCGATTTCTTCTGCCTGCGGATCGAAATCTGCTATGCCCGTATAATCGCACTCTTCCATACGCGAGAGGATCTTCGCATG
>JAGLUH010000627.1 GCA_023134875.1 Candidatus Zixiibacteriota bacterium | reverse complement strand
ACACGATGGAGTGAATGGCGCCGATCCGGGCGCACGCAAGCATCACGATCGGAAGTTCGAGGACCATCGGCATGTAGATGGCCACCCGGTCGCCCTTCTTGACGCCGTAGGATTTCAGCACGTTGGCGAACTTGCAGACCTCCTTGTGCAATTGCTCGTATGTGTATTCCTTGACGGCATCTTCGGCCTCGCCCTGCCAGAGGATCGCCGTCTTCTTGGCGACAGGTGTTCCGAGATGACGGTCGAGGCAGTTATATGAGACATTCAACTGCCCGTCGGCGAACCATGTGTGCTCGATCTTGCGGCTCTGCGTGTCCCACGTATAGTCCAGAGACCTCGTCGGCGCCTTGAACCAGTCGAGGCTCTTGGCCTGCTCAAGCCAGAAGCCGTCCGGATCATTAACAGATTCTTCCCACATCTGCTGGTACTGCTCTACGCTGTTGATGTGAGCATTGGCTTTGATCTGCGCCGGCGGCGGAAACGTCCGCTCTTCCGTCATAAGAGAATCAATACCCTTTTCCTGTGTCATGCTTTTCTCCTTCGATGAGTGATTTCGTGATTCAATTGTCTATTTGATTGTTCCCTACGACATTGTGCTGTTGCCATCGCAACCGCTATATCGTAAAGGGCTCAAAATCATAACGCACGCATGCTTACAGCGTGCATCTTAAAATCACCCAACACGCATGTCAAGCAAAAGAACAGGGCAATCGCATGAAATTCAGCTAATCCGCATTATTTGGCCAGAAACAGCTACAGGAACATTTTCATCCGGTAATTTGGATTCGAAGAATCTGGCTTTTTGAGCTTAAAATGCGGTTATTTTTTCATGCGATTGCCCTGTGAAAGAACGAGTTCTCCTTAGAATTTGTAGATAATGGCAGCCTGAATACGGAAACTGTCCGCGTCCCCGGGGCCGGAATAATCAGTTCGCCATCTTGAAAGCTCCACGGCACAATCCACGTTTTTGCCAAGCGGGTAAAACACATTCGCAAACTCCGACCGGTTCAACGTGCGGTCGCCATTATTGACATCTCCGCGATCAACGTCGTCTATCGCAACTCCCACGTTGAAGCTGCAGCTCTTCCATGGCCCGAAGGTCGCTGCGGCCCAGCCGCCGTGACTGCCAACCTCATCGTACTGGTTCGGAGCGAACAAGGTTACGCCCTGACCAATCCCGCCCATGTAGGCGTCGAGGTTCTCGCCGGTAAACAGTTCGCCCTTGATCGTCAGCCAACTGTGGATAGGCTGGTAAACGTCCACGTTCAACGACCACGACCTGAATTCCTCGTTGCCGGGGTCCCACTCTTCCTTGCCGTAGTGCGCGGAAACGCCGATTGTCGTCGAGGGTGTGTTGGGGAATACCGAAAGAGTCGTGCTGACCCTGCCCTGCGCGCTCGGCTCGGCCGAATCCTCGCCTGAGTCATACCATCCCGGCAAGGGGTTGTTTCTGCCAATTGTGCGGGCAAGAGCGCCTTCGATTTTCAGATCCATGTCGCCGTCGAGATCGAGCACCTTGGTCACTCGCACCTGGGGACGCCGGTACCCAATA
>JAGLUH010000626.1 GCA_023134875.1 Candidatus Zixiibacteriota bacterium | reverse complement strand
CCCGTCTGGTATAAAATAGCAGTCTATCAGACCGGCCTGGTTAGGGTCACCGGCGCCCAGTTGGCTGAGGCCGGGCTTATTCTGGATGACCTGCCCTCCGACTCATTGCATCTGTTCAACGCCGGTGGTTTGCAATTGGAGGTTGACAACAGCCAACCCCGCCCGGAACTGACCGAGATGGCTATCGATATACAGGATGGCGGTGATGGCGTTTTCCACGGCAACGACTACTTCCTGTTTTACGGTGAAGCGGTCGATCGCTGGCTGTATACGACCGATCAGTCTCCTCAATTCATCAATAACCACTACTGTGATCGCAATATCTACTGGCTGACGGTTTCCGGCTTTGCCGATGCCGGCAGGCGGATGACTCAGGTGGATGCCGGCATCGGTGGCGCTGTCGACACCGTCATCACGACCTTCAACCGCCACGTTCACCTGGAACAGGATAATCTTCTCCGACGACTCAACAGCGGCCACATTGACGATTACTACCGCTGGTACTGGACCAAAGAGACCAACCTGACCTTCTGGGTATCCGCGCCGGGGAACATCACCGGGGATATCGATAGTGTCCGCCTGACCGGCCTGACCAACGACAACAACATCGAGGGCGATGATTATGGCTTCATCGACCTTTTCGTAAACGGTGGTCATGAACTGGACGGCCTGCGCAGCCGCACCGGCTGCAGCTACCGGTCAACCCGTTTTGTCGATGGCGCCAATGAAATCCGACTGCGACTCTGGAAAGAAATCAACGCCCCGCCCTATTTCGACCACTTCGACCTGGTCTACCCCAGTCGTCTGGAGGCCGATCATGGTCAACTGGACATAACGCTCGGCAACTTTACGGGAGCTGCCCGGCTCTCCGTTGCGGACAGTTTTCCCTCATCGCTAATCGTGCTGGACCTGGCTGATCCGCTGCGGCCGTCGATGCTGACCGGGTATGAACGTTCGGGAGGGTTGCTGACGTTGCAGCACTATTTCAGCACCGGCAGTCCCAATCGACTCTATCTAACATCGGTTGATCGGGCCGACCGTCCCGCCGCCATAGAAAGGGTCAGTCCGGCCAATCTCAAATCGGACAACACCCGCGCCTACCTGCTGATCGTCACTGCCCATCAGCTAAAGGACGCCCTGGCCGACTACGTGGCCTATCGCCGCGACCGGCGTCCGGCATTGGAGGCTGTAACGGTCAGTGACATCATGGATAATTTCGGATTTGGTTTATATGATCCCACCGCGATAAGGGATTTTCTCAAGTATGCCTACGAGTACTATTCACCACCGGCGCCGGCCGCTGTCCTGATGGTGGGTGACGCCAACTACGACTTCCTGAATCATCTGCGAACCGGGGTGAGCAACTACGTGCCGGCGTACATTCATGCTTACGACCAGTCGGCCTCCGACGACAACTACGTCTACTTCGGCAAGTATGGCATACTCGACAGCGACACCAGTTTCGATACCGGCTATGTCTCACCGGACCGAGGTTATGAGATGCTGGTGGCCCGCTGGCCGGTACGGACGGCAGGTGAAATCAGCACCATCATGTCCAAAATCAGGCGTCATGAGTCACCGACCAGCCTGGGACTCTGGCGAACCAATGTCACGCTGGTGGCCGACGATGAGTACGGCCGTTACGGCAGCGAGACTTTCCACGTCACACAGACGGAAACATTGGAGAAAAATTATCTGCCGCGGCTGTTTAACCGCAACAAGATCTATCTCTGGGAATATCCTCTCGTCAACATGAAGAAGCCGGCTGTGAACGATCTGATTGTCGACGCCTTTAACGATGGTTCCCTGGTGATCAATTTCGCCGGTCACGGCAACCCCGACGTGTGGACAAATGAGGAAGTATTCACCCGGACGGGTGACATGTCCCGATTGCGTAACCAGGATCGGTTACCGCTGATCTTCAGCGCTTCCTGTGAGATCGGCTTTTTCGATGATCCCGGCCGGGAAGGAATGGCCGAGGATCTGTTGGTTTATCGTCAGGGCGGAGCTTCCGGAGCAGTAGCCGCCACCCGGCTCGTGAACTCTTTTGACAACGCTCTGTTCAACCAGAAGTTCTTTGATGTTCTGTTCAAAGACAATTCTCTCTCGGTGGGCGAGGCCGTGTATATCGCCAAACTGCTCCGGCAGTATGGCAGTTCCTCGGTCCCCAGCCAGAAAAAAAACGATCAGGCCTATCTCTACTTTGGCGACCCCTGCCTGAAACTGGGTGCTCCTCGTCTGAAAGTGGAGTTCTCCGAACCACCCGACAGCCTCATCGCCCTCGGGCGAACCCATGTCATCGGTCGCGTTATCGACCAAAATGACCAGCTCTACGAACGTGACGGTTCCCTGATGATCAGCGTATTCGACTCCGAACGCTCCAAGACCCATCGGGTAGTAAACAGCTCCGGTGATATCACGCAGGAAATCGACTACACCGTCACAGGTCCGACCATCTTTCGCGGATCCGCCGGTATCACCGTTGGATTTTTTGACTTCGAATTTGTCTGCCCGCTTGACCTCGGCTATGGAGGCAATGGCGCCCGGATTGTGGTCTACGCCGTACTCGACACTATCGACGCGGCCGGACTGATCGATTCTATAACGGTATCCGACAGCATAGTGACAGTGTCCGATTCCATCGGACCGAACATCGAATGCTCCATACCCGGTCGTGCCGGATTTGTCTCGGGAGATATTGTCAGCCGCCATGACCGGCTTCAGATC
>JAGLUH010000625.1 GCA_023134875.1 Candidatus Zixiibacteriota bacterium | reverse complement strand
GGCATTCATAGCAACGAGATAGCAGGCAAACCGGGATAGCTTTGTGTCGCTTGTACTATCATCGCTTCTAATGTAAACGAAGTTCTCTTCAACTGGTATGCCAAGATGGGCGCACGCTATTTGCGCCCTAGCAATAGCCTTTCGAAACGCATTCATGTCACTGTAACCAAGAAGCTGCATCAGTTCCGAGGCCAGCCAATATGTCCCTTGATTGATGTGAGAGTGCTTCTCGAATAGCGCTTTTCTCGGGTCAGAATCAAACACAACTATTTCGCTCATAAATGACTCCTGTTGCTTATAATGAAATGCTTTTAAACCTGCCGTGTCAAGACGTTTTAAGATTTCCTGAAATGTCATAATGGGCACATGTCAGAACCTGATAATTGAAATACAAAGATTGCTAAACGAGCATTGTCCAATCCATTCAACATCGTACATTTGAAAATGTGATCGAGTATCAAGGCAAATTCGCCGGTGCTGTTGTGCGTGGGGAGAAACTTCTTTTCATGCAGGCTGAAGCTGGGGTTGAGTCAATGCGCATACTGGATTACGGCGCGATTGATCTCACCGACCTGCCCGAAACGAGCCAACGTTTGTATAGCTGCAAGATCATCTATGGCATCAACCATAACCAGTACAGCACCAGGACACTGCATACTATCAATAATGACAAGACGGTTGATCGTGACCAGATGCTGTGGGAATTCTCACGCAGTTACACCGAACCGCCGGACAACTACTATTTCTCATTCATAAAACTGAGGGGAAACAACGGTACCGGTGCGGTGGAAACCTTCGGAGTCAAAAGGCGCGCCTTCTCCCATCTGGGCGCTCTGTTTGACAAAGGCGGGCTGGTGCTGCATCAGTTGATGTTTGAACCGGAAGTGCTGTGTCAGATGACCCGCAAGCTGGTGACGGAGCGCCGCAGTGCGATCCTCTTTATCGAAAAGGATCAGGCACATCTGCAGGTCTACCTGGAGAGACAGCTTGTTGCTGTCCGTTCCCTTTTATCGATAGATGCAGGTAATGCATCCGGACGGCGAAAGCTAGTCGAAGAAATTGGCGTGATCCTTCTCGGAGTACCGGCTGATCGTGTCCGGCAGCGCGACCTGGAACTGATTCTGATCGGCGCCGCCCCATCATCTGACCTGGCCGCCCAACTTGCGGCGATGCTTCCTTATGATATTCACATGCGTGAAGTCACTCTATCGGCATTTGCGGTTAATACCCCTGATGCTTTCACTGATGAGTTTGGCCGCTATTTCCTACCATTTTCACTGGCATACCTGTATTATAGAGATCAGGTATGCGAATCATCGCCGGAGATAAACGGGGTCTCGTCCTCCAGAGCCTGAAAGGCAGGGACTTAAGACCGACACAGGGGCGAGTTAAAGAGTCGCTGTTCGGTATCCTGACGCCTGTCATTGCCGACGCCAGGGTGCTTGATCTCTTTGCCGGTTCAGGCGCTCTTGGGCTGGAGGCGCTCTCACGCGGCGCCGCCGAAGTCCTCTTTGTGGAGAAGTCCAAATCAGCGGCAGCAATAATCAAGAAGAATATAGTCAAAACTGGATATGACGACCGCTGTCGCCTTTTCGTCGGCGATTATTCCATAGTAGGAAAAAAGGTTGCGCCCGCTGAGACATTTGATTTAGTTTTCGTTGATCCACCCTATTCACTGGGGTATCCCAGTCGGGTGATCGAACTGGTGGTGCAGCGTAACCTGCTGGCGGCGGAGGGAGTCTTAAGCGTGGAAATGGATAAACGGGAACTCCCGCCGGCACCTGAAAGCGGCTTACGGTTGCTGCGGGAAAAGAAATTCGGCGCCACCGTGATCTGGATTATGAGGAGAGAATCGTGAGACGAGCAGTTTATCCGGGCAGTTTCGACCCCATCACCTATGGCCATCTCGATCTGGTGAAGCGGGCAGCGACTCTTTTTGACG
>JAGLUH010000624.1 GCA_023134875.1 Candidatus Zixiibacteriota bacterium | reverse complement strand
GAACATGACGATGAGCGGCTGGATGACCGACTGGAATTCAAACGTGAGCAGCAGGAAAATAATCAGGCACGCCACGATGATCGCATAGCCAAAGTCGCGCAGAGACTGCAGCGTCTTCTCCCACTCACCGCCAAAGCGCATCGAATAGCCGGGATACTTCTGGCCGAGATCCTTGTACTTCTCCATAACGTCCTGCACGACCGACATGGCGGTGGCATTCTTCTGATCGACATCGGCCGTTACGCTGATCACGCGCTGCCGATCGAGGTGATTGATGGCGAGGACGCCGGGCTTCTCCTCGAACTGCGCCACGGCCGTGAGCGGAATGAGTCGCCCCTTGTCGTTGGGAATGAAGATCTTGTTCAGCGCATCCTCATCATAGCGCATGTGATCCGGGTACAGGACGCGAATGTCGATCTCCTCGTCGCTCTTCTTGATCGTGCTCGCGATCGTGCCGTCGATCGCCGTGCGCACCGCAAGGCCCACGTCGCCAATCGTGAGTCCCGCACGCGAGGCGGCTTTTTCATCAACTACGATGTTCAGTTCATCCTTGCCGGGTTCATAGCTGTCCTTGATTTCGGAAACGCCCTTGATCGACCCCAGATACGCCTTGATATCCTCGCCGATCCTCTCGAGCGTTTCGAAGTCGTCGCCGCGCACGTGAATTTCGACCGCCTTGCCCACGGGCGGACCCGGCTGGATCTTCTCATACGTAACCTCTTCAAAACCGGGCAGATCACCGATCTTTTCCTTCAATATATCCACGAGCTCCTGAGCGTCATAGCGGCGATCGACGTGCGGCTTCAAATATACATTTATCTGCGCCAGGTGATCGGCGCGCTTTGCCGCAGGGTCGCCCGGATCGTTTTGCTGCACGCCAACATAGGTCACGAAGTTATCCATCTCGCCTTCGGGCATGACTTGAGCCAACCGCTTCTCCAGCGGCTCCATCCTCCGCGCCGTTTCCTGCAGCGGCGTCCCCAGCGGCGCCTTGGTGCGAATAAAGAATGCATCGATACCGCGCGCAGGAAAAAGCACGAAGGGAAGTACGTACCATGCTACGATGAACGAGCCGATGAAGACGACAAGCGCAACGCCAGCAACCTTGTAGCGCCGATGCAAAAGCCATGAGAGCATGCGTGAATACGCGAACGCCGCCCAATTCATGGCTGCATCGACGCGGCGCCGCATGCGGCCCAGCCTGCCCAGCACGCCGAGGTGCGGAATGCGTTCCATCTCGGCCAAATGCGACGGCAGGATCACGAACGCCTCGAAGAGGGATGCGGCCAGCGCAACGATCACCACGAGTGGAATGAAGATCATAAACTTCCCGATGATACCGCTCATGAACATGAGCGGAGCGAATGCGGCCATCGTGGTAAGCACCGACGTGGTAACCGGCTTCCAGACCTGCAAGGCGCCTTCGACCGCCGCCTTTCGCGCGGGCATGCCCTGCTCGTGCAGGCGAAAGACGTTTTCGGCGACAACGATCGCGTCGTCCACCAGCATGCCGAGCACGATAATCAGGCCAACCATCGTGATGAGGTTGATCGTAAGCCCCGACCAATACATGACCGCAAATGCCGTGAGAAAGGCGATGGGAATACCTACCGTGGTCACCAGTGCCGCACGCGACGAGAGGAACAAGAAAAGTGCGCAGACGACCAGGATGATGCCAACCCATCCATTCGAAATAAGGACATTGAGCCGCCGCTTGATGTAGAACGACATATCGTCAACGAAGGCAATGTTGAGGCCAGGAACGCCGGCAACGTACTGTTCGGCAATTTTCGTCACGTCGCTGACAACGCCTATGGCGTCGCCGCGCTCCTTCTTTATCACAACGAGGTTCAACGAGGGCTTACCATCCGTATGTATAATGAGTTCCTCGCGCTTGAAGGTATCCGTCACCTTGGCAATGTCGGACACCTGCACCCAGTTGCCGCGCTCGTTCGCGCGCAGCATGACACCCTCTATGTCGCTTCCCGAACCAAACTCCCCCGATATGCGAAGCAGCTTCTCGGACGCCCCCTCGATGACGCTCCCGCCCGAGATGTTGACGTTGCGCTCCTTGAGTATGGTGATGATCTCCGCGAGTGGAAGGTAGTACTTGGCGGCAAGCTCGGGATCAACCTCAACCCAGATCTCGCGATCGCGCCAGCCATAGCGCGAAACCGCAGCTACGTCGGGCTGATCCAGGAGTATGGTCTCCAGCGCCTTGGCATGCATCACCATCTGATCTTCGGTCAGGCTATCGGCCGACAGCGACAGCGTGATAATCGGATGATCCTTCATCTGCATTTCGTCGACCAGCGGCGGATCCTCGAGATCCGCGGGCAACTCGGCGCGGTCGGCCGCGCGCTGAACATCATTCGCAATCTTGGGTTTGTTGCTTGCATCGGGCTCGATCTCAACCACGATGTTGGACATTCCCTCGAGCGAAACCGACCTGATTTCCTTTATGTCGTTGACCTTCTTGAGCTCCTTCTCGATGGGAATGGTGATACTCTTTTCAATTTCAGAGGGCGTTGAACCGGGATCGATCGTCGTGATAACCACGAGGTCCAAATTGACATTAGGAAAAATATCTAGATTGAGGCGCGTAAGCGCCATGATGCCCGCCACGACGACGATCACCGTGAGCAGGTTCACGAACAAAGGATTTTTAACCGAAAACTCGAATATCTTGCGCATAGTACTTTTGTCATCCTAATGAGACTGTCACTCCGACTAATGAGACTGTCACTCCGAGCGAAGTCGCCTGCCCGCCGTCGGTTTAGTGGTGGGAGGAGTCCCTTGCCTTTGCTGTCATCCCGGCCGCAGCCCTTTGGGCGGAGAGCCGGGATCCAGGGGTTGAAGTGTCTGGATCCCTGCTTTCGCAGGGATGACACCGAAAACCAAAAAGCAAGGGACTCCTCGACGGAGTTTACCCTGAGCGAGCGAAGCGAGTCGAACGGGCTCGGGATGACAGACTAGGTTAAGAAATGGCTGATTTTCAGTTTCCCAAGAATTTGATTGTAAGCCCCTCGCCGCACATTGCGGGCGCTGAGTCGGTGCCGCGTGTCATGTGGACCGTGGTGCTGGCATTGATGCCGGCGCTCATCATGGCCTTTGCCAACTTCGGCTGGTACGCCATGCTGGTCGTGGGCGTCTCCGTTGCCGCCGCTATCGTGGTTGAATTTACCATCCAGCGCGCGCGGGGCATGGACGTTACGATTTCCGACGGCAGTGCCGTCGTGACGGGCATCCTGCTCGCCATGACGCTGCCGCCCAACGTGCCGCTCTATATTCCGCTGGTCGGCGCGGCATTCGCCATCGGCATAGCCAAACATGCCTTCGGGGGCTTGGGCTGCAATATCTGGAACCCGGCGCTGGCGGGCCGCGCGTTTTTGCTTGCGGCGTATTCCGGGCAGATCGTCATGTCCAAGTGGCCGGTTATTCAGGAGCGGTTTCTTGGTCACATTGCTGCCGATGTTATAACCAAAGCCACGCCGTGCGCGGTGCTCAAGGCCAAACCTTTTGAATTTTTTGAGTTCTATACCTTGAGGGAACTGGCCACGGGATTCATTCCGGGCTCGATCGGTGAAACATCGGCCATTGCCCTCATCATCGGCGGGCTGTTTCTTATCATACGTAAGGTGGTGAACTGGCGCATGCCTCTGTCATACATCCTCACCGTCATGATCTTTGTTGTGCTCATGCCGATGAAGGACGGGCAGGGCGGCACGGTTGCCGTTTGGCAACCGGCGTATTGGCAGGATCCTGTCTTTGTTTTGAAATTTGCACTCGCCCATGCGCTGTCGGGCGGCCTGATGATCGGCGCATTCTTCATGGCCACCGACATGGTGACCTCACCGCTCACGTCAAAGGGCCAGGCCATCTTCGGCATCGGCTGCGGCGTGCTGGTGGGAGTGATCAGGTTGTGGGGCGGGTACCCTGAGGGTGTGTGCTACTCCATCCTCATCATGAATACGTTCGTGTGGCTCCTCGATCGAGTCACCAAGCCGAAATTTTTTGGCGAGACTGTAAAGGAGAAAGTATAACGATGTTGTCATCGCGCTTGCCCGCCAACGTTTTAGTGGAGGGAGTAGCCCCCATTCGACTTCGCTCCCGCCACTAAACCGTTGGCGGACAAGCAGGGTAAACTTCGTCGAGGAGTCCCTTGCCTTTTGATGTCATTCCCGCGAAAGCGGGAATCCAGAAATTTCAACCCCTGGATCCCCGATAAAA
>JAGLUH010000623.1 GCA_023134875.1 Candidatus Zixiibacteriota bacterium | reverse complement strand
CACAATACCGATGAAATCTCCGAACAACCGCGCCTGCGGGAATATGAATCCAGCATTGAACTCGAACCGGGCGAATATGAGGTCTACTTTTATGCCGGTTCACCCTTCGGCCCCGGAAAAGTGAACATTCAGCTCGATGGTCTCGGCGATCTTTATGAATTCATGGTCGAGATGCTTAGCGAAGGTCTGGTCGATGAATTGCGTGAGATCGGTGAGCAGTTGGAAGCTGAAATGCAGGAATTAGAGAAGGAGCTGGAAAAGGATATCGCAGATGTTCAGGAGGATCTAAGGGATCGCCAGGATGAGTACCTCGACGCTCAGGAAGAGTACATTGAGACTTTACAGGATTGGAAACTGGAAAAGAAGAAACGACAGACGCTGGCCGATAAGCTGGTCCGCGAGTACTTTCTCGACCTGTCTACCGATACCGATGCCTTCGAGCAAGCCCGATGCGCGTTCGCCTCTGAGAGCGTAGTGGCCGAAATTCTCGAACCGGGACATCAACTGTATTCATCGGTCGGCTTCTCCTGTCTGAGTCCTCTGGAAGTAGAAGTCACCGCCTTGGGCGAATACTCCGAATTTGATCAGGCCTTTGTCGACCATGGCTGGTTGGTAAATGCCGCTACGCGCGAGCGTATCTGGGCGATGGACAGGGACAATACGAACTATGTCGGGGGCGATACCAAGAATCGTGGTGTACACACTTTTCTGGAGCTGGATAGCGGTGACTATGAGCTCTACTATGTTACCGACGATTCGCACGCTTATAACGATTTCAATGCCGCGCCGCCCTACAACCCGCAGGCTTACGGCATTCGCGTTACGGCGCAGGACCCGGCCGACTTGAAGCAGATTAAGCCCTATCGAGATACATTTAGTGAATCGGCGCTCATTGCGATCACTCAGGTTGGCGATGATGCCTGTCTGCGGCGCTTCTTCCAGATCACCAAGCCCTGTAATTTTCGTATTTATGCAATCGGTGAGTATGGCGCCAGTTGCGGTGACCTCTGTGATTATGCCTGGATTGAAAAGGCTGGATTGCCCAAGAGCTTCTGGGAGATGACCAAAGAGAATACTCACCACGCCGGGGGCGCGACCAAGAATCGTCTCTTTGACGATGTTGTCCATTTCGAGAAAGGTGTATATACGCTGGGTTACGTGACTGATGGGTCGCACAGCTATGGCAGCTTTAATGCGGCGGCGCCGTTCGATCAGACGAACTATGGTGTCTCGCTTTACGCGCTACCCGATGGTTGTAAGCCCTCACAGGTGCGGGAACTGGCGCGCCCCGACGAGGGTTTGGCTGTGCTAGCTAAAATAACCTGTGTCGGCAACAGTGCCGAATTGGTAGAGAGCTTCGAATTGGCGCAGCCGACCAAAGTCCGAGTCTATGCCCTGGGTGAGGGGTTGGGTGCATCAATGTATGACTATGGCTGGGTGCAGCGCAGCGATAACGGCCAAATCGTCTGGGAGATGACCTACCGCAAGACTCGGGCTGCCGGCGGGGCTAAGAAAAACCGCCTGGTCGACGACATCATCTTGCTGGATTCCGGCGAGTATGAAGTTTGGTATATTTCCGACGATTCCCATTCGTTTTCCGCCTGGAATGCGCAAAAGCCTCGCGATCCGCAAGGCTGGGGAATCACCGTCCTCAAGCTGGAAAAGTAACTTACCTTTCCGCAGCCCACGATTTCATTGTTTCATAATTGAGCAATGCAGGGTGTCACCCGCGTTCACCCGAATTTCTTTGCACAAGCATCTCCAGATTAGCATTTTGGCTCGCTCCGACTGCTAACCTCGGCGCCTAAACTGCCGATAGTGAAAAGTAGAGCCGCTGGAGGCTCAACACTTTGGAGGGATTGAGAGTCGCTATGACAACTGCTATTACATCTGAAGAGCTTCTAGCCAAGTACGGGCGCCTGCGGCGCATTCGTTATCTGATTTCTTCGGCGGTTGAATTCAAGGAGACCATTGCCAGTACCAGCAGAGTGCTCGGCCACGCCGAGACTGTCGCGGAAGCGGTAACTTTACAGAAGCTGGCAAAGTTCCTGGTTATGCCACTATCATCCTCCCCGGAAAACTTCGTGGCTTGCTTCGATATTCCGACTAATCTGCTCGGTGAGCGCAACGGCAGTGAATATGATCGTCCCGACTATCTCTCCAGTTCGATTACCGACAGCGATTTCACTTTTCTGCACAAAGA
>JAGLUH010000622.1 GCA_023134875.1 Candidatus Zixiibacteriota bacterium | reverse complement strand
GTACTTGCAAACCCTCACCGAGATTGCCGGTGAACGCACCAACACTATCGTCTTCCCGTTGCCGATGGATTTGATCGATACCATTACAGGTAAAACAAAACCATCTTAAGGCTTGCATAATTTTATGCTGGAACTAAACAAAATTACGATTATTGGGGGTCATGGCAAGTTTGGCGAGAAGGAACCGCTCGAAGGTCTCGATCTGAATATGGGGGACATCGCCAGCATCGTTGGTCCGACCGGGTCCGGCAAGACTGCTTTGATCAACGATATCGGTATGTTTGCCGATGGTAACTCCCCCTCAGGCAGGCGCGTACTCATCAATGACAGGGAGCCGTCGAAGGAGTTTCTGGAAGATCCATCCAAGAACCCCATTGCCTTGATTACGCAGCATACAAGCTTCCTGTCTGACTTGCCGGTGTACAAGTTTCTGGGCCTGCATGCCCGCATCAGAAAAACCGGTAAACCGGAGTCCATGGTGGAGGAGACGATTGACTTTGCCAACCAGTTGACAGGTGAGCCTATCATTGTTGATAGCGCCATGACGGAACTATCTGGAGGACAAAGTCGTGCCCTGCTGATCGCCGATGCCGTTATCATCGGTAATACACCTATCATCCTGCTCGATGAAATCGAGAATGCGGGCATCGATCGCAGCAAGGCACTTGAGCTGTTACGAAAGTATGACAAGATATTTATTTTTGTAACGCATGACCTGGGTATATCGTTGCTCTCAAACTACCGGCTGGTGATGAAGGAAGGTGGTATGCAGGCGGTGATCGTTACCGAGGAAGAAGAAAAACGCATGGCCGAAAAATTCAAAACCATGGATGAGATCATGCTGCATTTCCGCAACCGCATTCGAGCCGGTAATCGGCTGGAGGAACAGGAACTAAGGGAGCTTCTCAAACGTGCCCAATCCGTATTAATGGGGGAGAGTGGAAAATGAAAATCATTATCTGTGCCGGACCACCCACCAGCGGCAAGACGACCGTACTAAAACAGGCGGTGAAGAGGCTCATCACCAGGGGTTATAAACTCGCGTACCTGAAGATCGACGTGCAGTATGCTGATGAGGACGAGATGTTCCGTGAAGAGTTTGGCATTCCCGCCAGGAAGGTCTATTCGGGGGAACTTTGCCCTGACCATTGCAGTGTGCTGGTACTGGGCGATGCCGTGAAATGGGCGCAACAGGCAGAAGCCGATTTTTTATTCGTCGAAACGGCAGGACGCTGTTTGCGTTGCGCGCCCTACATTGAGGGTTGTCTGGGTATCGTGGTGCTGGAAGCGACCAGCGGTATGAACCTGCCGCGCAAGATCGGCGCCATGTTGACGCTGGCCGATGTCGCCGTGCTGACCAAGATTGATCTCGTGTCGCAGGCGGAGAGGGAGGTGTTTCGGGTCAACATCACCGATGTGGCTGATGTGAGTGTGGTGGAAATGGATGCACTGCATGGCATCAACATCGATCCAATTATTGGACTGATTGAAAAAACGCCAGACGCGGGGGAACATCTGCTGCTCAGGGGGAGTCCACCTGTGGCCACCTGCACAATCTGTGTTGGTAAAAAAGACATCGGTTGGGAGAAGCATTTCGGCATCGTGCGAAGCCTGGATTCCGATTTATTTTATCGGGGGCAATGATGGAGAAGGGGGTAGCGGAGATTCTGGCAAAACTGCCCGGCAAGGACTGTGGCCAATGCGGCTTCAAGACCTGCGCCGGTCTGGCTGAATTCGTACTACTGCACCCGGATGCGATAAAGCGCTGTGTCTACCTTGAGCAGGGAGCGTTACCTCTGCAAGTGCGGGTGACAGCCGAACTCAAGGAAGAAGATATTAGCTGGCGGGATATGCTCGACAGGGAGTATGATTTTATTATGGAGCCGTTTCCAGAAGATCCGGGTCCACGCGAAACTATTTTGCCGTTCAATCCACTGAACATCGAACGGCTGGGCATCAAAAAAGGTGATGTGCTTTATGGCCGCCCGGCCTGGGTCGCTTGTCCCATCACCCACGTCGGCCTGGTCATGGACGAACCTGATCCCTTGAATGGCACGATCAACTGGTGTGTGGTCGGCCAGATGGCCGCTCGTGACAGAGGTATTGAAATTGGTCAATACAACCCGATAGCCTACGAAGGTCTTGTCAGGTTCTCAAAAAAGGAACTCCAGATTGGTCGGCGTTATTATTTCCTGCCACGATTTTGTATGTTGCAGTCGCGGCATTCCGGCCTGATCAATGTCATTGCAAAAAGGAACGATGGCCTGCGGGTTCGTGTCGAAGGGATATGGATAAGCTAAATAAGTGTTCCGAATACAACTCCAGTTTTAATAAAATTGTATTAATAGTGACACGAATAACAT
>JAGLUH010000621.1 GCA_023134875.1 Candidatus Zixiibacteriota bacterium | reverse complement strand
GCGGGAGAAGACGGTGATCTTCTGCACGCATATCCTCTCCGAAGTGGAGGCGACCTGCGATAATGTGATAATTATTAACAAAGGCAAGATCGTCGCCAACGGCACACCGGAACAACTGCAGAACTCGTTTGCAGGTAAGGCGGTGGTCAAGCTGGAGATCAACCAGCCTGCCGATATCGTCAGACCATCGCTCCTGGAGGTTGCGGGCGTCGAGGAAATCAAAGCCTTTCCGGAGAACGGCACGACCAGGTATGAGCTCCTCTGTGGGAAAGAGACTGATCCGCGGCAGGCGATCTTCCACAAGATCGTCGAGAACAACTGGGTGCTTCTGGAAATGCAGCGTGAGGTGTCAAGTCTGGAGGATGTCTTCCGCCAGTTGACGATGGGGGGAGACGATGAATAACATCCAGATTCTCTTTCGACGCGAGATGCGTTCCTATTTCAATTCACCGGTGGCCTATATCGTCATTACTCTCTTCCTGGTGATTACCGGCTACTTCTTCTCCAGCTCTCTTTTCCTGGCCAACTCCGCTGACCTGCGCACGCTCTTCGGCATTGCGCCGGTCATCTTCATGTTTTTCGCGCCGGCGATCACCATGCGGCTACTGGCGGAAGAGCGTCGCGCCGGCACTATGGAGATACTGGTGACGCTGCCGGTCAAAGATTCCGAGATCGTGTTGGGTAAGTTCCTGGCGGGACTGGCGCTCTTAGTGATCTCGATACTGCTCACCCTGATCCATTATATTACTATCACCAACCTGGGCAATGCTGATTTCGGCGCTTCTTTTGGCGGTTATCTTGGCCTGATTCTGATGGGCGCGGTCTATATCTCCATCGGCCTGTTTACGTCGTCGCTCTCGCCTAACCAGATCATCGCCTTCATCGTCGGTTTCGTGATTATCTTCGCCCTCTTTATGATAGACAAGGTGCTGATCTTCCTGCCGATATCGCTCGCCTCGACCCTGGAGTACCTGTCGGTCGATTATCATTTTCGCAACATCGCCCGCGGCGTGATCGATAGTCGCGATTTGATCTACTACGGCTCAATGATCTTCTTCTTCCTCTTTCTCGCGGTCAAGATGACGGAATCAAGGAAGTGGAGGTGATGGCATGAAAACGAAATTGACGGTTACCGGTATCAGCGCGGTCGTAGTGGTCGCAATCATCCTGATAGTTGTCAACCTGATTTCGGTGCGCGTTTTCGGCAGGCTCGATCTTACTGAAGGAGGTATCTACTCCCTGTCGCAGTCGTCGAAAGATATTGTCGCCGGTCTCGATGATCGGGTAACGATCAAGTGCTATTTCTCGGATGATATACCCCAGCCTTACAATGCCAACGCCCGCTATCTCAAGGATCAACTGTCAGAGTATAAAGCCTACGCCGGTGGTAATTTCAGCTATGTTTTTATCGATCCCGCCCGTGAGGGCAGGGAGGAGGAGGCGCGCGCCGCCGGCATCCCCGCGGTGCCGATCCAAACCTTCTCCAGGGACAAGCTGGAGATCAAACAGGTATACATGGGTCTGGTGATCCAGTTTGAGGATCGCAAGGAAGCGATACCGATTGTGCAGGATGCCAGCACGCTGGAGTATGAAATTTCCCGCGCCATTCGTCGGCTCACCTCTCGCAAGGTTCCCAAAGTCGGCTTTGTCACGGGGCATGGCGAACCGACCCTGGAAAAGGAACTAACCTATATCAACCAGGTGCTGGCGGAGGAATATCAGCTTCAGTCGCTCAACCTGCGAACGATCAATTCTGTGCCGGCTGATATTACCACGCTCTTTATCATCGGCCCCAAGCAAGCCTATTCTGATTGGGAATTCTATCTTATCGATCAATTCCTGATGCGCGGCGGTAAGGTTGGCATCCTGCTCGACAAGGTGAAAGCGGACATTCAGCAGGCGCAGGCGCAGCCGCTTGATCCCGGTTTTGATCCCTTCCTGGAACACTTCGGTATCAAGGTCAATGCCGACCTGGTTTTTGATATCGAAAATGCCAAGATCGGCGTGCAGCAAAGTCGCGGTTTCTTCAGGATGCAGACACTGAAGGATTATCCTTTCTTTCCCCGCGTTACCAACTTCTCGGAAGACAACTTGATCGTTAAGGATTTGGAATCTGCCAGTTTCATATTTGTATCCTCGCTTGATACCAGCCGGTTCCTGGCCAGTGGGCTCAACTACGATATCCTGGCGCGCACCTCCCAGAAATCGGGAGTTGCCGTTCCCCCTTACAACATTGATGTTTTCCGGCAGTGGACGGCTTTTGATTTTAACCGCCAGGCGGTACCCCTCGGGGTGGCAGTAACCGGCGAATTCACCAGCTATTTCGCCGGCAAATCGAAACCGGTGATGGACACCGTGCTGATTGATAATCTGGGTGCCGAAACAATCGACACTCGCCTCGATCAGGGCAGCGAGGGTCGGCTGGTGGTTTGGGGGGATGCAGATTTCGTCGCTGATGCGGGATTGCGCGACAAGTCGAACCTGATTCTCTTTCAAAATATGACCGACTGGCTTTCCGAGGATGAGGGTTTGATCTCGATCCGCTCGAAAGAGGTCACGGCGCGGCCGCTGAAGACAGTCGATGATTCTACCCGCTCGTTAGTCAAGTTTCTCAACATATTCCTGATGCCGATTGTGGTGGTGCTGTTTGGTGTCGCCCGCTGGCAGATCAGGCGGCAAAAGCGGAGGAGACAGTTGATATGAATAAATCAATTGTGTTGCTGCTGGCGATACTGGCGGCTCTGCTGGTTATTTATCTGCTGGTATCCGAGGGGGAGAAGCGGGAACTGACTCCCGAAGTGATCGACAACTTCCTGGCGATCGATTCGGGCGCCGTCAACAAGGTCAGGGTGTCAAAGCTCGGTTCCGAGATGAACTTTGAGAAGCGCACCGACGGCTGGCAGATGCTTGAGGGTGAAAAGACATACAAGGCGGAACCCTCAGCGGTTGCTGAAATCGAGAAGCTTGCTTACAGTCTTCGGGTGGGGGAAATCGTCAGTTCTAATCCGGACAAGCAGATGCTCTTCCAGGTCGATACCCTGATGGGCACAAAAGTGGAGTTTTATCGCGACGATCATTTCCTGGGTGATATCATCATCGGCAAGATGGGTAGCAACTACCAGAACTGTTATGTGCGGAAACCGGGCAGCGAGGCGGTCTATAACGCTGTCGGGCCGTACAGCTATCTCTTCAACCGTCCTCCTTCCAGTTTCAAGGACAAGACGCTCCTGGCTTTTGACAGAAGCTTGGTCAATGCGATTGAATTCAGCGGTCTAGGTACAGACTACACTCTGCTGCACCAGGACACACTCTGGAAAGTCGTGCCGCACCAGGGCGAATCGTTTGTCGGCGACCAGTCGAAGATTGAGCGG
>JAGLUH010000620.1 GCA_023134875.1 Candidatus Zixiibacteriota bacterium | reverse complement strand
TTCATCCTTCCTCCCTCATCCTTTCTCCCCTTATCCCTCGAGTCAACGGTAATGGAGCTCTAGTCGGGATCGGTTGGTTTCCTAGATGTCAAATAGTCATCCTCAAACTGCGCGAGCGTCTTGCCCAGTGGGCTGATGTCGAGTTGCATGCCTTCCCTGATCACGCCGCCGATCGTAATTTCGGATTGGAATTCGCCGTTGAAATCGATGACCACCCGGTCGCCCAAATGTTCAGTGGTGAACGCTTTCAGCCTTTCTTGAACTGCCGGGGTCAAAGCAATGGAAATCAGCAGTCGTTTCGGTTTATCGCCCGTGAGTTCCTCTACACTTCGTCCGGAGTGTATGGTTTGAATGCCGCGTTCGGTTATCACTGGCGGGCCGCCTTTGGGCCCGATGCGCAACGTAACGCCGCTTCTCAGGAAGGTTTTGGAAAACTCAACAAATCTGACTATGCTGTCGTGAATCTCCCAACCATCGAGGATCGAAACGTCGAACAGGTCATCCGACAGAGGCACGTTCCATTGAATGTTCTCGATCCTGGTCTTGAACACCTGCCCCCGCTTGTCCCGGAACTCCACGTCAACTTCAACCGGAACGGCCGTCTCTTTAGCTGCCCACACGCGTACCACCCCCTCGGGTGGGGCAATCCGTGGAGTGTCAAAGAGTTCGCGCACGGCGGCTTCGAAACCAACTGTTTGCATCCCATCTATGCGCCGCTCGCCGATTTCTCGGGTTTGATCAGAGGTTATCCTTCTTAGGCTGGTCCAGCCGTCCGTTGCCAGATTGAAGGTGTCCCCCGCTCGCAAATCGAGCATGTTCCCCGAAAACAAATGCGTCGTGCGCTGACCCGCCTTCCGCTGCGGATAGAGGTGCATTTCCGTGGATTGATCCTGCCCGCGGACGATGATCACGATGGATTCAACCGCATTAGCAGGCGGAGATGTGCCCGCCTCCGCGGCCTGCTGGACCCTCGGAACCGCATAAAACTCGGTTCGGGACATGGCAGGATCTTTGAAATAGAGCTTCGTCCTGTAGACCGTTCGTGTGCCTGACGCCGAGACCTCTTCCGTTGTGGACAACCCGATCACCGTCCTGACCTCGTTAAGTTGCTCGACCACGTCGGCCCAGGCGATCCCGCTTCCCGAACCGCTTGGCCAGAAACCGATCAGGACCAGAATGAGCCCGGCCGCGGCCGCCGTTGCGTAAGGTGTCCTTTTGCTCGCGATCATTGTCATCCCCTTTCTGATTATGAGCCGGATCGTTGAAGACGCCTCTACCTGCCCGCCGGTCAATGCTGACAGGATTCTGGCCTTGCCTTCCCGGGGCATGGTCAGATTCGGCTGGGCACGAGAGAGAAGCTTCTCGATGTTGTCTTCCAGATGATCGTGATTCGTATGATTATCATCAGTACTTGGACAGTCCTCCGCGCAGGATGTTGGTCTTCCAACGCCCCGACAATCGTCTGGAAGGCAGTCTTGAAGGCCAGTCTTGCCCGGTACAGCAGACTCTTCACCGCCCCTGCGGTCATTCCATCAGAACGGGCCATGTCTTCCAATGATTGCCTCTGATAGTAATGCCGCCTCAACGCCTGCTGGTAATTGTCAGGGATGTTCGACAGGGCCATGTGAACCAGTTCAGCCGTCTCTTGTCGCTCGAGAACGTCTTCCGAAAGTGGAGATGTTGCCAATCCCCTGTACGCTGCCAGAAGCCTCCGGTCGATCTTCTCCCAGAATTCGGAGTAGGGCTGGTATCGCCCCTTCTGCTTGAGCGCTTTGCGAATGCAGTTTCTGCACGTGTATGTCAACCACGGCCACATTGCTCCACGCTGCGGATCGTATTCATCGATCTTACCAAGAGCCGTTACAAACGTGTCTTGCACGACATCGGTCGCGAGCTCCTCGTCTTTGCCTACGCGATAGAACACGAACGTGTACAGCGCATCGGCATGTTTAAGGAACCAGCGTTCGACGGCTTTGGGGTGTCGATTCCGAAGCAGCTCGAAGTCTACGCCTTGTGTTCCGCTTGGACGTTTTCTCATGGCATCATCAAATGTACCGAACAGAGGATTAGGTTACGCGGGAAACGAGATTTTCCGTCCGGTATACCCATTCCCGCACGCCGGAGCCGATTCGACTCAAGAGCCACCCTCGTAACTCCTTGTGCGAGAACGAGTTATGTCGGCAGTGCCCGGCGGATCCTACGGTGAGTCGGCAACGGTCGAATCGCCGAGCCGCCAGGCACAGCCGCATTCCGGGCAGATGGTCGCGCCGTCCTCCACACAATACCGTGTCCGCGGGTAATCCTTGATCAACGTACACTCCACAGGTCAAACCTGCCGTCGATCCGAACAGAGCAGCGGTAGGAGGACTGCCCAGTGCGCGTTGCCTCGTTTGACATCTGGGGCGAAGGAGCGTGCCCGTGACGGGGCATGTTACTTCTCGTCAGCTACTACTCGTGATGCCTTGCTTTGCGGCATCGGGTCGCGCTGAGTTCCGCACTCCGGACAGCGTTTG
>JAGLUH010000062.1 GCA_023134875.1 Candidatus Zixiibacteriota bacterium | reverse complement strand
TTCATGGTGGGGTTTTCGATATTCTCTCTCTCCCGAACCCGTCATAAAGGGAAATCCACCCGCCGCTCCGCTTTGTGTGCGCTACCAAGTGTCAGGGGAAGACAGGAACAGTCTTTATGTGTGCTTTTGTTGTTGACAGTGAAAAGACGTTGGCGTACTTAATGAATTGGTTTTTTTCTAAGGAATAGAGCTCAATGCAGAATACCAAACCGACAAAGGCGCAAATCATATCTGGTATTGCTCCACGATGTACACTGCCAATCGCGAGTGAAGTGTGTTTAATGAAAACGGTGTCTCAGAGGGCTGTGCTACGAAACTAGTTGAGATAGATGTTCAAGACTTCGAATTGTTGAGGGAAGCTACGGCTACAAGCTTGGAGCTAAGTATATCCGTATGAATGGCACGACAAATCACGTTACCAGTTCTTGGCCAGTAGTTATTCGTGATCCCATTCACGAGATGATCATCTTCAATGACAATCCGACTGATAAGTTACTGTTCAAGTTGATCAATTGTCGAGAACTCCAGCGTCTTCGGAGAATCAAACAATTGGGTTTGTGCGAAATGGTCTTTCCCGGGGCTAATCACAGTCGGTTCGCTCATTCGATTGGAGTGATGCATACAGCCCGGTTGTTCTTGGACCGGATTAAGGATATAGGACTTGCTCTCACCGACGACGACAAGACAGTTGTTTTGGCAGCCGCGCTTCTTCACGACGTAGGACACGGGCCGTTCTCCCACGCGTTTGAAAAAATCACGGGGGACAAACACGAACGAAGGACCGAGGAAATTATCAAAGACGATTCTACGGAAGTTAACAAGGTATTGAGAGGTTTCGATAATGATTTGCCCAAACATATTGCTCTTTTTTTTCAAGAGGATCCGACAGGAGGAAGTGTGACCGCCACGTCGATACTTCCGTGCTGTGTTCATATAGTAAGCAGTCAACTCGATGCCGATCGGTGCGACTATCTTCTCCGTGATAGTCATGCTACCGGTGCAGACTATGGTAAATTTGACCTTAGATAGCTGATTGACCATTTACATGTTGATGAGAACCGCAAGCGCATATACATAGGCAGGAAAGCATTCTATGCAACAGAACAGTATATCTTTGCAAGATATCACATGTATCAAGCCGTCTATTTCCATAAAGCTACACGCTCAGCGGAGGTTATGCTCAGGCTTCTTTTCAAGCGTTATAAGGAGTTACTCGATGCAGAAGAGACACCGGATAAGAAGGATAGGATTGTCGAGGGAACGCCCTCAGCTTTGATCAAAGCCTTTTCTGGAAACTTGACGTTAGAAGATTATTTACTGCTGGATGACCACTCTATCGCGGAGTTCCTCAAACGCTGTGAAGTGTGTGCTGATTCTCTTCTTAAGCGCCTGGCGAAAGGTCTTCTTCATCGTCTTCTCTATAAGTGCGTTGATGCAACCGGCATCGATGCGGATAAGGTTGTTGAGTTCAGCAAGAAGGCGGAAGATATAGTCAAGAAGTATATTAATGAGAACTATGGCCTTGCTTCCGATACCCCAGCAGATACACCTTACAAAGTTTACGATCCAAGTGAAGATAATCCTGCAACGCAGATTTTTGTTGAAGATTCGACCGGACAAATAAAGACGCTTGACCAAAGGTCCGATCAAGTTAATGCATTGCGAAAAAAGATAACACAGCTTCGTTATTACTTTCCTGAAGAAGCAAGGGCGGAAATACTTGAGCTGACGGAATCCTGGAAAGGAGAGAACCAAACATGAACCCTGAACGATTTAGGCTACTGGCAGCTGTTATTGCTGCACACCCTGAGGGGCAAGTTATTGGCAGAACTCGCCTCCAAAAGACCGTCAAGCTTCTACAGAGACTTGACCTGCCCACTGATTACGACTACATGCTTCATTTTTATGGGCCTTATAGCGAAGGGCTTCAAGCTGAGGTTGGGTTACTTGAACTATTGGGTCTTGTCGAAGAGAGTGAACAACACGCTCAGGATGGTCGGCCATATTATGTTATCACTTCAAAGCCTGGCGCCGAGTTGGAAGACATTAAAGCAAAGTTTGGGCATGCAGTCCAGATGATGGTCGAAACAGATCGGGTGGTCTTGGAGATAGCTGCAACATATGATGCCTTTCGTGAGAGCGGGATGACGCACGAACAGGCACTAGCAGCTGTCCGGCATAAGAAAGCGGCTAAGTGCAAGAACCGTAATGACGACAAAGCCCTTGATTTACTTAAGACACTGAACCTCCCATCTTCATAAAATGTTCGTCCTTCTGTCGGAAACGTCAGCGCAGGCACGGCTCGGACAAGCGGAACGACGGGAGGGCTACTTGTTACTTCATCTCCTCCCGATTCTTCCAATGAGCCCGCTGGTCGACAATCCCCTCACGTGTTGCGATCCCTTGTGGGATAATAGGTTATAGCTGCTGCTAAGTAGGCGTGAGCCACGTGCGAAACAAAATGCGGCGAGGTTGCTCGCCGTCTGAGGATAAGCTACTTCCATTGTGACAGGAAGGGGGGCGTGATCCGCTAACCGTAACGCCGCGCGCGCTACTTGCAGAGTCTGTCGGAGAACAGGTGCAGAAACAGTCGGACATCGGTGACGATGCCGATGGTTTGCGCTGAACCGCGATCGGCAAGCTTGGTTACCACGGAGGGATTGATATCGACACAGATCGTCTTGACCCAGGCGGGCAGCATGTTGCCAGCCGGTATCAGGGCATAAGCAGTTGCTCCAGTTGCTTCACGAGCCTACCAAAAAGCTCGATGGTAGTTTTGATCGGGTCGGGTTTGGTCAGGTCGACACCGGCATCCTTGAGGATATCAATCGGGTATTTCGACTCGCCCGCCTTGAGGAAGTTCAGGTACTTATCCTGCATTTCTTTATCGCCGGCCAGAATCCGTTGGGAGATCAGCGTCGCCGCCGCATAGCTGGTAGCATATTGATAGACATAGAAACTGCGATAGAAATGAGGAATACGCAAACAACCACTGTCGGATTCCTCCAGCAGCGTCAATTCCGGTCCCCAGAATTTCTGATATTTCCGGCGAAAGGCTTGCCGGAACGAGTCGGCGGTCAGCGGCCGGCCCGCTTCGACATCCGCATGAACCTGATCCTCGAATTGGGAATACATCGTCTGGGTAAAGAAAGTGCCGACAATCTGCTGAATATTGTAATTGAGAAGATAGGCTTTCTGCTCCTTGTCGCTGGTACGCTGGAGCATGTAGTGCATCAGGATCGCCTCGTTAGTAGTCGAGGCCACCTCGGCGGTGAAGATAGCATGACCGGAGTAGATATAAGGTTGATGCTGCTTGGAGTAATAAGAATGGAGCGCATGGCCCAGTTCATGGGCGAGGGTGAACATGTTATCGAGTGTGTCGTTGTAATTCATCAGGACGAAAGAATGAGTCGCATAGGTGCTCCAGGAATAAGCGCCCGAACCTTTGCACTCGGTTTCAAAAACATCGATCCAGCCTGATTCGATCGCCATCTTCAGATTGTCGATATACTCCCGCCCCAGCGGCGCCAACCCTTCCAGTAAATGTGAGACCGCTTCATCATAGGCAATCTTCAGCTTCGCTTCTGGCACGAGGGGGACATACATGTCATAAGGATACAGCTCGTCATATCCCAGTACGCGCTTGCGCAGCGAAGTGTAGCGATGCAACGCCGCCAGGTTATCCGCCACCGTCTCGATCAGGTTCTGGTAGGTCTTCTCGGGGATGTTGTCGGTATCCAGGGATGCCTGCAGACAGCTATCATATTTCCTCACCTGAGTGTGGAAAAAGTCGTTATATACCGAAGCTGCCAGCGTTGCGCCCAGGGTGTTCCTGTAAGTCAAGTATCCCCGGTTGAATACCCTCATCGCTTCCTTGCGGACATTGCGATCCTTCGCTTCGAGCAAGTCGTAGTAACGCTGCTTGGTGAGAGCGATCTCCAACCCCTCTTCGTCGGTTACCGTGCCGAACTGAAGGTCGGCATCATCTATCATCCGAAAAATCTGTGAAGCGCTGCGACTGACATTGCCGGAAAGGGCGATGATCTTCTCTTCCGCCGGCGAGAGAATATGAGCACGCAGCCGTCTCAGGTTGTCCAGGTGGTGATCGTAGAGCTTAAGGCGTTCGGTTGCCGCTTTCATTTCCTCCAGCTGCTCAGCGCTGATCGCCATGATTTCCGGCGCAATAAAGGAACCCGCTTCCGCTAGGATAGTGCCCAGCGCTGAAATCTCATCGACCATCGCCTGGTAGCGGCTTTCCCGATTGTCCTCATCCAGCTTTAAGTAGGCGTAGGTTTGCAGCTTGCTAAACAGGATAGCGGTCTGGTCACGTTGATCAAGGCAGCTAAAGAGCGAATCACCCGAATCTGCCAGTTTGCCCGACCAGTTGCCGATCCGACCGATCATCTCCTTGAGACGAGCGAAATCATCCTGCCAGGCTTTATCCGATCGATAAATATCCGTCAATCGCCATTTGTGTTTATCCTCGATCTCAGAACGCTGCTTAACTTTTTTGGTCTTGCCTCCGACAGTAGCGGCCAGCAGTGCCCCGGATCTCCGGTAATGCATCAGTTGGTGATCAGTCAGCAGAACAGACATGGTCACTTCCTTCCCTCATTGGTCCTCAAAATCGAACAAAGATAAGAAAATATCTTTTCGGATACCAGGAATATCAGCTTTCCCGGAAACGTCAGTAGAGCAGGTCTCCCTGATTCGGGAACTTCTGCCCTACGATTTGTTGCATCACAATTAGAAAATAGTATGACATGTTAAGAGGGGGTCAAACCAGACGTTTGTCATTCCCGCGCAAGGGCTTGTTGAAAAAGTCATTGCGAGGAGTGAAGGACTTAAGGCCTGAGCGACATGGCAATCTCCAAGTTGTTTGTAGGCGGCATGTTGAGATCGCCACGTCCGCCTGTGCCGGACTCGCGATGACGCAAAACACAGGTTTTTCAACAGGCCCGCAAGCGGGAATCCAAATTCATGCTTGTGTGCGGCAGTATGACCAGGTGGAGCTCCCATATCCCTGGAAGCGCGTTTGTTCCTGTCGGCGGTAGCTGGCGATTAATCTTCGATCATCTCGACGTTGGCGCGGGGAATCACGATTGGTTCGCCGCCGTCGAAAGAGACAGTCAGTACTCGCGCTTTCGATTCCGAACCCAGTACTTGCAGTGGTGAGGGGAGGTCGACGACTTTGCCGATTCTGCCGAAATAGGGCGCACGGATCACGCGAATCACCGAATCGACCTGCAGGCCGGTTTCGTGCGCCGCGACCTTCTCGAATTTTTCATTGATGTCGCCTTCCATCGGTATGATTACCTCCGGGCGAATCACGCCAGCGCGAATCTGGGTGGCGCCGTTGATGCAGGCAGATTGTCCCTCTTTCGACTTCAACAAGTCAAAAGTCTTATGAGCCATGGCAATTTCGCCGAAACCCTCGGTAATCACCAGGGTAACACCCAGATCTTCCGAACCGGTGATGGCGACGCCGATGTCGTAGCCGAGGAAATCGCGCAGGTCACGGTCGGAGAACCCGCCGGCGACAATTCCCGCCGCGCCGACCTCGATAGCCCGTTTTAGGGCGTCAGCGGTCACCAGTGAACCACCAACGATGATTTTGCCCTGGCATGATTCGTCGATCATCTCTTTGAGGAGGATGGTGTCGGCAGCGGGTACGACGACTTTCAGTTCACCATGCGTCTCGCCACCGATGCCGAAGATGCCCTGCACAAAACTACCCCAGGTGCGAACGGCGGCCCCCTCTTGAGGGAATATTTCTACCACCTCACCACGCAGGTAGGCCCTGACCTCCACCGGTACGGGCTTCCCGCGCAACAGCACCTGCCCCGTCACCTGGGAGATTGTCTCAATCGTACCCTCGATTTTCGACTTGGCCTCAGATTTGAACAGGCCGAAGAAGGACTTGGCCATGCCGATAACTTCGCCCTCTTTGATTTCGTCACCCTCTTTCTTGAGCATGCAACCGGGGACATCTTCCGGCGGCAGCCCGAGAATGTTGGCGACATTCATAGTCTCCACCAGTCCGGGGAGATGCGTGCGAGCGACGACATCATCCGGTTCGACCTTATCGCCGACCTCAACGATCACATCGCCTTTAAGCGGTAGGATTCTCTTCTTGGTAATAAGTTCCCGTTCGGCAACTTTCAAACCTGGTGTATAGGTATGTGCCATTTGTCTATCCTCAGTGAAGTGGCCTTTTTCTCTCTACTAACTGGCAGGAGGGCCAGAGCAAACTTGCCCATCCGATTTAGTCAAGTCATCAAGCGCCCGATTCTCGGAATCGAAGAACTTCTGAAAGTCTTTAATGTAACTGAACAGCTCATTGAATCCCTTGACGAGCAACTCGCGGGCTTCGTTGATCGGGTGCTCAGGATCATCCTTGTATTCAGTAACGATATTTCCCTCTGCATCCTGCCGGATATCGAGGAGTTCTTTATCTCCAAAGCGGGGTGCCCTTTGATGGACATAAAGATGCCGGAGACGCGTTACCTCTTTTCGAACATCAGAGTTAAACACTCGCCGTGTAAGACGAACCATCTCATGGTCGGTAGGGCAATCCTTTAGGAGTTGTGAGAGTGATGGAGCGCTTTTGTCAAAGTCATAGCCGAGTCGAAACAGATCGTTCAGTACCCTACCAATTAAATTCCAAAAAGTGTAGAACATGTTGCAACACGCGAATAAGAGTATCTTCTGCCTCTCTAAGTTCCCCTGCAAGTTTGGCTCAATGGTCCAAACTAGGGATATCCATATCCAAAGTATGGTACGCTGGACACCAAACATAGACTCGTGGCGCTTGAGCAACTCACGCCTTCCACGGGGGTCGCCGGCAATCTGTTGGTTCAGATCGTCTTCATTTGCGCCCTCTGCAGCATCCGCGTCTGTGACAAGAATCTGCAGCAACTCTTCTTCCGTTGGAAGCTCACTTCTCATTATGCAGTTTTCTCTTCCTCCAGCGATTCGGGCGGATAGATATCCAGAGCGATCATCCACTCTTTCAGTTTCCCTACCCGCACGGCCTTATCGGTCGGCAATGCAAAGGGCCGACCGCGGCCGTCAAGGATAATTCCCACTACACCGCCGGAAACCATCGTCTCCGCTTTTGAACCCTTGCCATGACCGATATCGAGTCTGCCCTCCGGGTCAAGAACCGCCTTAGCCTTGAGGGGCAGATTTGTTTTCTCGTCAAAACCGAGATCGAATCGCCTGATCTCGCCATACTTGAGCTTGCCCTCCTCAGTTCTGCCGTCGGGGAACTCAAAGCGATACTTCAGCATGTCCCGGCCTTCTTTGGTATCACCTGTCGGCGAAATACAGGTGCCGAGATGGATCAGGCAGTCCTTGTTAAAGACCTCGGTAGCCGCCTCCTTATGCACCTCCGCGAGCACACCCAACTGCGGCATCATGAAAATCGAATCGACCGCCAGGCGCGTGATGCCCTCCGGCAGGAAAGCATCAATCATCATAAGAGCCGCCTGCTGCCGCCGTGGTGCGTGACTGAGGACGCCACCGGAGCCAATCAGCATATCGAGAGTCATCATATTGACCAGCGTTGCGCCCGCGCCGGTTTGCTCGAAGGCATCGGCGATCGTCCGCTGCTGCTGCACCCCTTTCAGCTCGGTGGCGAAACTTTTGTGCTGGATAAAGGCCAGGCGCAACGCTTCCTTGGCAATCGCCTGCTCGTAGATCAATTCCTGCATCGATTGGGGAATGGTGGTCGGCCGAATCATCTTGTTCTTGATCCGGTTGCGCAGGTCACGTTCGTCCATATCAAACGGCATCCAACGCATCACATTCTCCAAACCGGTTTCGGCGAGGACATTGGAGACCGAGTAGCTCATTCCCAGATTGGCGGATACCGTGCGGTTGAAAATACCCTTGAACACCGAGAATATATCAGTGGTTGCACCGCCGATATCGACGCCGACCACCTCGATGTTCTCCAGGTCAGCGATGGTCTTCATAATCGAACCGACCGCACCCGGGGTGGGCATGATCGGCGCATCAGTCCACGCCATCAGTTTCTTGTACCCGGGTGCCTGCTGCATCACATGTTCCAGGAACAGGTCATGGATCGTCTCGCGGGCGGGCAGCAGGTTTTCCCGTTCCAGCACCGGTCGCAGGTTGTCGACAATCGTGAGATCGACCTTCTCTTCCAGTGTCTCCTTGACCAACTCGCGCGCTTCCTTGTTGCCGGCATAAATAATCGGCAGGTGGTAGCTGGAACCAAGACGCGGTTTCGGATCGGCGGCGCTGACCAGTTCGGCGATTTCGACGACATGAGTAGTCGTGCCGCCATCAATACCGCCGGAGAGCAGGATCATATCGGGACGCAG
>JAGLUH010000619.1 GCA_023134875.1 Candidatus Zixiibacteriota bacterium | reverse complement strand
CCAAGCCATCCATATCCTGCGATAAGACTGATTCAAGTGTGCCGCGGATCATGTCCTCTCGGTTGAAAGTCGGTATGGCAACCGTGCATCGAACCATCTGTCCCTATCCGGTAAAGAGGATTAGTCAGGTGGAACCTACATTCTTCGTCAGTAGATCTTCCTTCTCACTTAAAACTGAATGCACTATCTCTAAAGCTTTTATATGTTCGAGACTGATCATGCTATACCTTCACCAAAGAGCGAATCTTCGCTGATTACCCTTCAAAGGAAGGCATGGCCCTTTGCTCTTGCAAGTGGGTTGTGACGTTTTTATTGAAGAGCAGGTGCACTATCTTCTCCGACCTACCAAATACCGTGCTCTAATTGCTTTCCGATCATCTTCAGAGAGAATTAATCGCCAACCGGCCGGCACAAACAAGACAAGAACAATAAGAACATATATTATACGCAGAGCAAGACTCGGTATCAATAAGCACCCAACGATCAAAGTCACCGACACAAACAATTCTAATCGCAGCCTGTTGACGGCTTTCAAGCTTTCAGGGAGGATCCGTTTCCCTATCTCGCACAACATGATCATGTCCAAGGTCACTCGAGCCGTCCATGCAAAGGCCGCTCCAGTAATACCATAATTGCGGACCAGCAACCACAGAATTGTAAGATACAGTGGCAGTTCTATGAGGTGCAGCTTGGCTGTAAGATCCGGCCGGCCAAAACCCTGCACCAGAGCGAATGAAACCTGCGCGACGCTATTGATCATCACGCCGACCGCCAGTACCTGCAGCACCAGTGTACTGTTAACAACGAACTCATCTCCTAACCACAGCCTTAGCCCTTCTCCAGCGAATCCTACAACGACAAGAATGATCGGGAAGAGAGCGAGCTGAACGAATTTCACACCCCGCCCGAACAACATGGCGGTGCGATTCCGATCGGACGCCTGGCTTGTAGCGATTGCTGGGAAGAGCACGCCAATGGCTGCAACGGGGATAACGCGGATTCGGTTGACTACCTCGAAGGGCGTCGAATAGTAGGTGACAGCCGTGACAGAGATGAGTGCGCCGATTAAGAAGCGATCCATTTGCACCATCAACGGGCTGATCAGGTTTGTGACGGTCATCCAGCTGCCGAAAGAAAGCAGGGGACCTATCTCCTCGCGGTCAATAATGATTTCATGACGGAGATTGGGCACAACGCTAAGGCAGATCAGCAAGTAGATTATCCAGACGATGACTCGTCCTACCACAAGAATGGCTACAACGGCAAACAAACTCTGAGTGAAAGGAAGTATAAGAAGCGGACCTCCAAATGTGAAGACCCCCATCACCGTTCTAGCAGCATTGATCAGTCCAAAACGCTGGTACGCTTCAAGTATACCTCTGAGACCCGCTGTGGTTATTACAACGGGAATAGAACAGGCTAACAGGTAGAAGGCCTCAAGCGCTTCAGAACGAAGTCCCTCTGGAATATTCAAAACGCTGAATACGATCCACTTTGATAGTAGTCCCACCA
>JAGLUH010000618.1 GCA_023134875.1 Candidatus Zixiibacteriota bacterium | reverse complement strand
AAGTATCGATCTCAGCGAGCGGCTGGACTCTTTTTGCGGCAGCCGCCGGACTTACTCTGATTTCAATCTTACTAATCTATTCCGCCACCCATGCCTCACCTGATCCCAGCTTGCATGGATATTATCTCCGGCAGGCCGTCTGGTTTCTGATCGGTCTGGTAGCCTTCTCTGGCGCCGTTACGGTTCCGCTGCGGCTGCATGAGATTCTGGCTTATGTCTATTACTTTGCCGCCGGTCTGCTGCTAGTCGGCCTGATCGCCTTCGGTACGATCAAGTTCGGCGGGCAGCGCTGGTACTCACTTGGTTTCTTCAATTTCCAGCCTTCGGAAATCGCCAAGATTGTCTTCATCCTGGCGCTGGCGAGATACCTCTGCTACAGCAAACGACCCATCCACAGCCTGCGTAAACTTCTTATTGCACTCTTTCTCTGTGTTTTTATGACCCTGTTGGTGCTGCGGCAACCCGACCTCGGCACCTCGATTACCTTCCTGGTGGCTTTTGTGGTGATGATGTATTGGGCTGGCCTGCCCAGCCGCTATCTGATACTGTTGATCTCGCCGGTAGTCAGTATGATCGCCTCCTCCAGTACCTTCGCCTGGATTATCTTCTTTGTGCTCCTCTTTATCGTTATTGTCCTGATTCGTCCCTCCTGGAACTTCGGTGTCCTGATCGTAGCCGTCAATCTGTTCGTGGGCGCGCTGAGCACAATCGTCTGGAATCAGCTACAGGATTACCAGAAGATGAGGATTAAGATATTCCTCGACCCCGGCCAGGACCCGCTGGGCGCCGGTTACCAGATCATTCAATCAAAGATAGCGATCGGTTCCGGCGGGTTTTTCGGTAAAGGTTATCTTTCCGGCAGCCAGAGCCAGCTCGATTTTCTTCCCCTCAGGCATACCGATTTTATCTTCTCAGTCGCCGGCGAGGAGTTCGGATTACTGGGGGCCGCAGTAATCCTGATCCTTTGCGGCTACCTTCTGTATCGCGGTATCCAGGCGGCGCTCAAAACGAGAAATGAATTCGCCAGTCTGGTGGCAATCGGCGTTATCGCTACTCTTGGTTTCCAGATGGTTGTCAATATCGGCATGGTGCTTGGGTTAATGCCGGTCACCGGTCTGCCGCTGCCCTTTGTCAGTTACGGCGGCTCGTCGATGGTAACCAGTTGGCTGCTGGTGGGACTACTGATAAATGTCGACCGCAACTGGCAGGAATACTGACGGCCTCCAATCGGCAGGGACAAATCTGTTGATTCATTCCAATATAAAAGCTATTTTGAACGTCGACAACTTGAGGCCAGTCATCACGTGCGGCACAATAAGGTTGGTTATGGGAGTATAAGATGCCTAAGAATTTTGCAATCACCGGAGTGGCGGGTTATGTCGCCCCACGTCACCTGAAGGCAATCAAGGAGACCGGCAACAACTTAGTGGCGGCGATTGACCCTAACGATTCGGTGGGCATACTCGATAGCTACTTCGATAAGGTCAGCTTTTTTACCGAGTTTGAGAGGTTTGATCGGCATGTGGAAAAGCTGCGACGCAAAGGCGGCGATGCCAAAGTCGATTATATCTCGATCTGCTCTCCCAATTACCTCCATGACGCTCACGCTCGCTTTGCGCTGCGGGTGGGGGCGGATGCTATCTGCGAGAAACCAGCCGTCTTGAATCCCTGGAACATCGATGCTTTGCAGGAACTGGAGGAGGAAAGCGGCCGCAAGATTTTCACCGTGCTGCAACTGCGCGTCCACCCATCACTGGTGGCGCTGAAAGAGAAAATCGACAACGAACCTGCTGATACCATTCACGAAGTGAATCTGAGCTATATCACCAGTCGGGGACGCTGGTATCTGGTTTCCTGGAAGGGTCAGACCGAGCGTTCCGGCGGACTGAGCACCAATATCGGTATTCACTTCTTTGATCTATTGATGTGGCTGTTCGGTGATGTGCGTCATTCGGAAGTCCATTTTGCCAATCCTTACAAGACCTGCGGCTATATTGAGCTTGGTAAGGCTCATGTCAGATGGTATCTGTCGATTGACAAGGATGATATGCTTGCCGAGGTCAAGGACAAGGGGCAGCGCACTTACCGTTCAATCACTATTGATGGCAGGGAAATCGAGTTCTCCGGTGGTTTCACCGACCTGCATACGGTTGTCTATCAGGAAATTCTTGCCGGTAGAGGTTTCGACCTGGAGGACGCCCGCCCCTCAATTGCTTTGGCGCATGATATCCGCAACGCCGCGCCGATCGGTGTCAACGAGAACGCGCATATTTTCGCCGCCAGACTGAAATAGCTTATTGGGAAATGTTATCCCATCTCTTGGGAGATAGTTTCAGTACCGTCGCCAGTTGATCTTATCACCCACCTTAATGCCGTATCTGTCAGTGAAGCCGGCGTTGACTTCAACTACATACAAAGCGGGACGATTTGAGGGAACCCCAGCCTCGGAAAAGGGGATGGTGTTTTTCTGAATGGTAACGATCTTGAGGTTGGAATTGACGAATACCATGTCCAGTGAGAGAATAGTGTTCTTCATCCAGAAGGAACGGTAGTCCTCCTGCAGAAAGACGAAGAGCATCCCCTGGTTCTCGGCCAGTTCCGTTCGATACATCAAACCCAACTGTCTTTTATCGTTGTCGTCCGCTATTTCGATCGCGATTGTGGTTATCGAATCACCGGCCGCAGAAACGAAAGCAAGCTCACCCTGCTGCCTGAACTCAAGCGAGGGTGGGCGTTCGGGCACTTCTCTTGAGATTGTATTTAGGTGCGCACCATCACGGCTCGGGTAAAACCAGAGTAGCACTGAAGCGGCGCCGACGAGAATAAGCACCGGCAGTAACCACCTCAATAGCTCCGTGCTTAATTGCCTCTTTTTTTTCGACATGGTTACATTGCTGGTCTCTGGAATAAACCTCTATCTATCGGCTGCCAGCAGTATACTTGATGCTTGCCTGGAAGAAAAGGGC
>JAGLUH010000617.1 GCA_023134875.1 Candidatus Zixiibacteriota bacterium | reverse complement strand
TCGTAGTTTTCTAGGAACACGAAATCATTTCGTGTTCCTAGAAAACTACGATATCAACGTTGCCCGGTATCTGGTCGAGGGGGTCGATGTCTGGATGAATAACCCCTGTCGGCCCATGGAAGCCAGCGGCACCAGCGGCATGAAAGTTGTCCCCAACGGCGGCCTGAATCTCAGCGTGCTGGACGGCTGGTGGTGCGAGGGCTACGCCCCCGATACCGGCTGGGCTATCGGTAACGGCGAAGATTATGACGACCCTGAACTTCAGAACGATATCGAAAGCAAGGCTCTTTACGACGTGCTGGAGAACGACCTCATACCTTTGTTCTATGACCGTCGGGCCGACAAACCGCCGCGAGGGTGGATATCGATGATGAAAAGCTCCATGAGCAAGCTGGGACCGGCTTTCAGTTCCAATCGCATGGTAAGGGAATATACCGAGAACTTCTACATGAACGCCTACATGAACTGGAAGAAGCTATCGGCGGACGCTTTCGCTCAGGCCAAGCAACTCGTTCAATGGAAACAGCGTATTGAATCCGGCTGGGATCAGGTAGAGATACTGGAGGCTCAGGTCGTGGGTGATAATGCCGAAGTGGGCAGCGCGGTGAAAGCAAAAGTCCGCGTCCGTCTGGGCGAATTGAGTCCCGATGACGTCCAGGTACAGCTTTATAGCGGACCTCTCGACCGAGACCGCAACGTGCAGAACGGCAGCATTGAAGTGATGAAATCTGTCGGCCAGGCTGACGACGGATCATACAACTACGAAGCGTATGTCGGCTGTGACGAAAGTGGGCTGTTCGGGTATTCGACTCGAATCATGCCCAGTCATCCTGACATGGTCGATCACTTTGGTCTCGATAAAATGCGCTGGATCGGTGACTCGATTCACGAGCCGGAACCGGAGAAGCCCCAGACGGAAATGGCCGGGGTCAGCTAGCAAGTTGTTAAAAAACAGGTTGTTTTTGGTTGAGCGTAAGGCCTATTTATTAAGTTGTTAGGAACAGGGAATACCCGAATGGGCTCTGCACCGGCGGAGCCCTGATCTGGTTTAGGCCATGGACGCTATAAGAGAAATAGTTTCACAGAGCGAACCGTTGCTGCTTTTCCTGGTCATTGGGATCGGGTTCATGTTGGGCCAGATCAAGATTCACGGCTTCAAGCTCGGTGTGGCCGGGGTTCTGTTTGCCGGCCTCTTTTTCGGAGGTTGGGCACCGAACGGTACTGAACCGATGACTATCGCCCACCAGGTGATGCAGATCGGTCTGATCCTCTTCGTCTACACCGTCGGTCTGACCAGCGGCTCCGGTTTTTTTGCCTCGCTAAAGAGCCACGGTCTTCGTTTCAATATTGCTCTGGTCGTTGCCCTCACCGTGGGCGCCGCCACAACTGTGGTGGTTGGACTTTGGATGAACCTTGAGCCGGGTCAGATCGCCGGCGTCTTCTGCGGCGGACACACCAACACCCCGGCCCTGGCGTCGGTGACCGAACTCATGTCGAACACCGGCCTGGGCGATCCTCGCAATCCT
>JAGLUH010000616.1 GCA_023134875.1 Candidatus Zixiibacteriota bacterium | reverse complement strand
CAACAACTTGCAAGGCTTGTCATCCTCGCGAAAGCGGGGATCCATGTTTGTATAACCCCGTGATAAACAACTGGATTCCCGCTTTCGCGGGAATGACAAACTGGAATAAACCCGAGATGTTACTTTCTCAGGCATGTCATTTTATTTAGACATATGGTCGAACTTTCGACCAAGTGGTGTAATTTGCTACACCCTTCGGTGTAAAGAAATACACCGATCAAACAGGTAAGCAGGCTTCGCTGCGGGGACAGGTTGAGCTGTCCCCATCCGCTCAGGATGACCCCGTAACTGCTAAAATATTATTTGTTCGCAAATGCCTTAACGCGCTTGAGGATCTCAAAGGCTTCTCGGGCGTGCCGTTCTCCTGGCAATCCGTGTGGAAGCATGCTTGATTATAGATGCCTTCTTTAAGGGCGTGTTCAGCCAGACGTTCATCCTCTTCAGCAAAGACAAACCATCTATTACGCTGCTTCATAGAGGATCTTTCCTTCCCGCTCAATCTCATCACGAATAAACAGATTACCGTCCTCGATCATCTGGCGATATTCATCAGGCATATACACAACAACGTCACACCCCAACTTTGGTCGCACAAGGAACATGAATTGCCAGTTCTTATGGCAGCTCTTTCATAACGATGCTCAACGACTCTTTGATGATGTTCGCTGCTTTGTCGAGTTGCTCGTCGGTGTGGCGCCAGGCGATGTAGGCATGGTGATAGGGCTGCAAAAACAAACCCCGTTGTATGCACTCGGTGAAAAAACGAACGCGCCGGTTGCGGTACGCCTTGCTGTCACCGCCCTCCACGTTGGGAAATGAGATGAACCACATGGGAGGAATGCCGGAAAGATGCGCCTTTGCTTTCGTCTCCTCAATGGCGGCGCTGATCTTTTTCATGATCCGCTCGCCCTTCTTCCAGATCGCATCGATCACATTTTCGCGCTCCATGATCTCGATCACCTTGAGCGCCGCAACCATCTCGAGTGAGTTGGGAAAATACGTTGACGAGATGAAGACCTTGCCGTCGATCATCGACTGCATAAGTTCCTTCTTTCCGACGACCATCGCGATCGCATAGCCGTTGCCCATGCCCTTGCCCATCACCGTGAGATCGGGTTTTATCTTATATTTTTCCTGCATACCGCCCATCGCCACGCGGAACCCCGTGCGCACCTCGTCAAAGATCAAGACGATGTTGTTCTTCGTCGCCAGCGCGCGCACACCCTCGAGATAGCCCGCCTTGGGCATCTCGATGTCGTGATTGAGTTCGTGCGATAAGGGCGTCATCATAATCGCCGCGACCTCGTCCTTATTCTCTGCAATCAATTTCTCTAGTGCATCGAGATCGTTGTACGGGAAGGAAATCGTGTCCTTGTACACGTGATCGGGTATGCCGCCGTGCACGGGCGCACACCAGTCGCCCCAGCCGTGATAGCCGTGCTGCAAAATTTTGTTTTTACCCGTGTGGTAGCGCGCGAGCCTCACCGCCGCACCGGTCGCACCCGAGCCAGTCTTCACGAAGAAGCACTGTTCAGCACTCGGCACGATTGAGCACACTTTCTTGGCAAGTTCGTTCTGCCATTTCTGCGCAAGATTAAAACAGAAGCCGTTCTTCATATGCGCGGCCACAGCCTCATCCAGCTCGTCCTCGGCATGGCCCAGGATGATGGGACCGTACGCGCACAGAAAATCGATGAACTCGTTGCCGTCGGGATCCCACATGAGGCCCCCCTTGCCGCGCTCGAAGAAGATGGGATACTCACCCGGCACGAAATTCAAGGGCCGCCGAATGCCAATCACGCCGCCGGGGATATACTGCTGGGCCTCGGCATAGAGTTTTTCTGACTGCGTTATCTTAAGTTTTGGCATGGTGATCTCCTTTTGAGCGTGTCATCGCGAGGACCCGCCAACGATCTTTGGCGGGGACACGGCGATCTCGTAGTTAAAAACGAGATTGCTTCGTCATTCGCGGAGCCTGTCCTGAGCGAAGCCGAATGAGCTCATTCCTCGCAATGACAATATCAATCACCGATTACCGATCACCGATTA
>JAGLUH010000615.1 GCA_023134875.1 Candidatus Zixiibacteriota bacterium | reverse complement strand
AAATCGGCGTCATTCATGGCGTAATCAACAAGTCCGGCAACAGCTACTCTTACGGCGACATCAAACTCGGCGTCGGACGAGAAACCGCCAAGGCCTTCCTAAGGCAAGATAAGAAACTGATGGCCAAAATCCGCAAAGATGTCTGGAACGCTGCCCAAGAGGCCGAATCTCCTCCCGCCGACGTCAAAGCCATGGCGGACAAAACGACGGACAAGCTGGCCGAAGAGAAAGAAAGGGCCACCGTCTAAATTATCACTCAATAAAAAAGACCGGTCCGATAAGTCGGACCGGTTTTGATATTAAGCTCCATCCCATTGCCATGTCTTCTTCCACTCTTTCTTGAGGTGTCTGAAAGTCCAATGGCACGACATGCTCATCGCCAAAACGAGCATTCCCAAAAATAATAGCGCAGAAATGATGACGGCAAGAACCTGACCGTTGTTGTGAATCTGCCAGATAATCACCGCTTCAGCCAAGACCATCATCAGGAAGGGCCAAACTATCCGAAACGCCAACCATAAAATACTGGCCGTCCCAGCTATCAGCCACAATATTCCATGCAACAAAACCATGGCTTTTGCCTCCTCTCTTATTCTAAAAGAACCTAATCTAAACTAAGCAAAAAATAGCTTAAATGTCAACTGCCTCACCTAAATAAAAAGCTCTGGCACTAAGGCCAAAGCGACAAAAGGTGCTAATCTTTCTTTTTCTTTTGTTCGGACTTCTGTCTCCGCTCCTCTCTCTCTGATTTCCTCAGGCTGATTCTGTCGAAAATCTTCCAAATCAAGAGCAGTCCGAAAAAGACGATAAGGAAAAATGTGCCTAGGCTCAGTTTAGCCACAGCATACTCAATAAACGCCATGTAACCCTCCTTCATGTTTGAGGCTACGACCCGTATAAGGTACTTCTAAACTCATCGTAACTCTTACTGCTGATGGAGGCAAATACCCAATCAAAAACACGGCTACCTAGCCGTGTTTTAAGCTTATCCTAAATGATTTAGGCTCGTTCAACGTACTCCCCAGTTTCAGTGTTTACCACCACCCTGTCTCCTTGATTGATAAACAAGGGAACCTGTAATTTCACGCCAGTCTCCAAGGTTACTTCTTTGCGGACATTGCCGGAAGCAGTATCACCTTTGACCGCTGGCATTGCCTCAATCACTTCAAAGGTGAGCTTTTTAGGAATATCAACTGACAGAGCGTTTCCTTCCAAAGAGAGGACGATTACTTCCTGTCCTTCTGTCAGGTAATCCTTCTTGTCTCCCAAGGTATCAGTGCTGATTGAGACCTGCTCAAACGACTCGTTGTCCATAAAATTATAGCCAGAGCCATCCTTGTACAGATACTGCATCATTGCCCGATCAGGAGTGACTACGTCAACTTTCTCCCCAACCTTAAAGGTGTTCTCGACCACCTTTCCGGTAGAGACATTCTTCAGCTTTGTTTTGACAAAAGCGCTTCCCTTTCCGGGATTAACGTGCTGAAAGTCAGTGACAATGCAAACTCCCCCTTGGAATCTGATGAATACGTCTTTTTTGATTGCGGTCGTATCAGCCATATTAGAGTTCAGAGTCCGGAAGTCGGATAGGTCGAGAGCGCCCTTAGGGTGCCCGAAGGGCATGCCCGAGGCAAACGAGACCTGTCCTACGACGGACGACTCAATAAATTACATAAACAAATCTTCAGCCGGGAAAAACAAGACATCGCGAATATCACGACTATCCGTAAGCAACATTACCAGACGGTCAAGACCAAAGGCAATACCGGCTGATTCTGGCATCGTTCCGACCGCTTCCAGAAACTGCTCATCAATCGGCAAAATTGCCTTACCTAAACGCTGCCTTTCGGCCTGTTCTTCCTCTAACCGATGGCGCTGTTCCTTGGCGTCAGTCAACTCAGAAAAGGCGTTTCCCAGCTCCAAACCGCAACAATAGACCTCAAACCGCTCGGCCAAACGTTCATCTTCTGGCTTCAGCCTGGCCAAAGCGGCCATTGATTTCGGGTAATCGTACAGAATCACTGGACGAGCCACCTCCCCTTCCGTGCTCGGCATGCCCAACTTTGGTTCAATGTCCTGCAGAAAAATCCTGAAAAATACATCATTAATGAGATCGTTTTCTGAGACCTCAATCCCCTTCTTTGCGGCCACTGACCTGAACTGATCTGGATTGTCTATTCCAGTCAAAAGATCAATTCGAGCGTACTGCTGAAAAGCCTCGGCTACCGAAAGTCGTGGCCAAGGAGCAGAAAAATCGATCGGAATCCCCTGCCATGTCGTTCGCGAACAATGTGGCCTGCCAAGTACGTTCGTGACAACTGTTGAGACCAGTGATTCAGTATCTTCCATCAGGACAGTGTAGTCTGTCCCGGCCCGATACCACTCAATCATTGTAAACTCCGGGTTATGCCGTCCGCCCTCATCGCCAGCCTGACCACTCCAGGGCTCTCTGTTACGGAAACACTTGGTAATCTCAAACACCTTTTCCAAGCCACCAGCCAACAGTTTCTTCAATGAACATTCCGGCGAAGTAATCAAAAAGGCCGGATGCCCGACTCCATCCATCTCTTTGACTTCAGTCCTAAACGGATCAAGATTCGGTTCCATTCCTGGGCAAGCTACCACTATCGGGGTTTCCGCTTCAATAAAATCACGCTCAAAGAAAAAACGTCTTATTTCAACCAAAATCCGGCCTCGCATCAG
>JAGLUH010000614.1 GCA_023134875.1 Candidatus Zixiibacteriota bacterium | reverse complement strand
GAGGATCAGAAATTGATCGCTGTGGGAACGGGCATCGCAGGGGGCTCGGGAACGCAACCGAAGGTTGACCAGGCGATCCTGTTCCTGTGGGACTATAACGCTGAGAAGAGGGTTTGGACCGGCACGCTGGACCGCAAGGTAGCGGCGTTCAATGCCCTTCTGGTCGGACCGGACGGGAGGCTATACGGTACAGCGAAAGGAAAAGGGAGTAAGCCGGAGCTCTTCGTCTTTGATCCGAAGTCTTTTGAGTTCGTTGCCCAGATAGCTGTTCCTGAAGGAGACCCACTTGATTTGGGTTTGCAAAATGGGCCTGATGGCAAAATTTACGGTTTTACGCGATCGTGCATTTACCAACTCGATCCTGATTCGCTTGCTGTAAAAGTGATAGCCAGTGATGAGAGAGGATTCAGTGTAGCAGGGCCAATATTGGGCGAAAACATATACTTCGCCACCGGGCATCGACTGCGAGCTGCAAGGATTCTTGAATAACTGAGTCACCTTTTATCTTACTCAAGTGATCCACAAAGATTCGCTATGTCACTGATAAGCCTACAGGCTTCATTAGACTTGCCCTGCCCATACACACTATCCAATTCAGCCAGCTTTCTAAGCAGCATCCAGGTTGTATGTGAGTTCTTCGTCCTCTGGATCTCCGCTTCTCTAATATGCCGCAGATCGTTAGTTTCTTGCGATAGCAGAATCTGATGAGCCTGCTCGGTCATTTTCTTCCGGAATGCTTGGTATTGCAGTTCCCTCGCTACATCCATTGCATACCGACGGAAGCTATCCGATCCGGTTTTCATCGCACCCTGCAAGCCTTCGGGGATTTCAAATTCCTCTATACTGCTCATGGCAGCGAGGAGCTTTTGATTTGCCGCTATTGCCTTTGGCAGTATCTCCTCGGTGTAGTGCCTGGTAAGAGAATCAAGGTCGAAATCAAGCTGGACTGCTCTTTCGTCGCGAACAGTGCTTATACGAGCTGGAATTGGATCATCGCCGAGATATACTTCCCACCGGTCAAAATACCCATTGCTATCGGTGTCAAACATACGGATCTCACCGACCGCATCTAATCCCCCAAAATGCCCTATCTGTAACCAACCTTCCTCAGCACCAAATAAATGAATTCGTTTATCCACCTCACTGTAGTAAAGGCTGCGTTTGGCAGTGGCCTTACTACTCCATTCCCGGCGAACGTTTCACTTCTGACACGGGCCGCCTGTATTTTCCATGAATCTGCGCTCCCAGAGCCAGAATACGCCCTCCCATCGATAGTCATTTTTCTCATGCTCTGCATAACCGATTGCGATGGTATCATCGAAATTCTCGTGCCAGCTAAAACCTGTCTGGTTTGCTTCAAATCTATTTGCAATATTCAGCAGGTCCTTCCAAGGTGTAACGCAGATTACTTGAGGTGGGCGACGCTTCGGATTGTAGTGCTTCATACCGGCAAAACGGTAAGGGATCGAACCAACAAGATTAAAACCCATTTCATAGTGCAATGGCGTCTCGGGATCGCTTCCGTTGTCAATATCGAAACTGTACCGAATGTTGATAATGCCCATCTGCTCCATCTCATCGCTCCAGGGCAAAGTGTACGAGCTATTCGCGTAGTCCGGGTGTAAGTTTACATCGTAGTTGATTGGCACAGCACTGACCCGCACCACCACCTCACTATAGCCGTCAGAGTCTGTGTCATAAAACGCAAACGGGCATTCCGAAACGGGTGACCAGACACCATCTTTTGGATTTAGCTTATTCATACAGATCATGCTATCGCCATACGGATCTGCTTCAAAAAAGCTCGGCCCTCCATATTCGTAGCCACGGAGAGACCACATTCTGCTGTCGTCATCCAAGTCCATGCCAAACCAGCTGTAGTTGAGTTTTCCATCCGTGAAATACCTTATGTCCATCTCATCAGGATCGTTATCGCCGTCGT
>JAGLUH010000613.1 GCA_023134875.1 Candidatus Zixiibacteriota bacterium | reverse complement strand
ACCGTCGGGGTACCTTAGAAGGAGCATAAGACAGAAAACGTCCGGGGCAACAGACAAAATCAAAGCTTACGCATTAAAAATAGATCAAAGGCAACACTACCTCGAAGCGGTTTAGTCCAATCCGATTTAATCTTTAAAATATTATCAAAGAATTCTGGTATTTTTCAGTTCACGAAAATGAGGCCATTTCGGGGTGCTTCGTGCGCAGCTCAGTGCGACTGAAGGCTGGTGGGGCCGATCCAGATGTTGATGTCATCTTGTCTGATTTAACCCGAATAGAGGGAAAAAAAGACCACGAGCCTCGACCCTCCGTGCTCACAGCCCAAACATAGCTTCTTCTCTTAACGAAATTGATTTGCAGACCCGACGATTGAGGCCCCCGGTTAATTGTGGTAGACTATGAGACGAACAGATGAAACAGGATGTCTTCCCTCTTTTCCTGGAATCTTGAATGGAGAATCAGATGGATAGCATGACAAAACCAACTCAACTTGTGATGGGTATTGTGCTGACGGCCTCACTGAATCTGGCGGTGGCGAGTGTAGCAGAAAGTGCAGAGACCACGATTGAGAATGAATTCCTGCGCGTGTTAGTTAATCCGGAGCAGAGTACTTTCAGATTGGCAGCGAGGCAGTCAGGCAAAGTATTCGTCAGGCAGGGCCGATTCGCTCATGAAATTAAAACAGCTAAAAGAACTTCGATTTCCAACCCAGTATGGGGGCAAAGCCGGGGGATCGAGGTTGAACACAAGAACGGCTGGCAAAGCACGTTGCGATTGTTTCCGAACAGTCCATTCGTCCAACTTCACACGACGGTCCACAACGGCAGTTCTAAACCATATGTTTCTGCCTGTGAGGAAATCCTTCAGTTTCAAGTCAATCTTGGATTGCCGCCCGGCCAGTTGAGATCCTACGGGACGGGATTTCTGAACTCTCTGGAAGACGCTCCAGGGAGCTTCTCGTTTACTGCGATCGTCGATCCGGACACGCGGAACGGTGTGGTAACGGCCTGTCTTACGCATGAGCGTGGTAGCGGGGTATTTTTCACTGACGTCAAAAACGAACGGCCTCTCGTAAAAGCCCGGATTGACTTCGGTTGTTTTCAGGTCGAACCACTCAACTCACGCAAAACCGAAACAATCCTGATCGGCTACTTTGACGATGCCCGCTTGGGCCTGGAAGCTTACGCCGATGCCGTAGCCAGACAATACGCGATAGAACTCAAGCCTCAACCTTCGGTCTACTGTACATGGTATCACGCCAGGGCCTCCAATGAGGAGAGGTTACTGCAAAATGGAGAGTTCGCTCAAAAGCACTTGAAACCATTTGGATTTTCAGTAGTGCAGATCGATGACCACTGGCAAGCTAGATTTCCGAAGGGCTATGTATTCGACGGCTCCGAAAACGATATCAAAGACGGCGGACCGATCAAGGTGTTCTTCGAGGCCAACAACAACTTTCCCGGAGGAATGAAGTACACAGCAGAGAAGTTGCGGGCGATGGGACTCATTCCGGGAATATGGTTCATGCCATTTGCTGGTAACTGGAAGAATCCCTACTTTGCCGATAAGCAGGAACTGTTCGCACGTTGGCCGGATGGAATCCCGGTCGTTACGCGCTGGTCTGGATCGCTGCTGGACATGTCGAACCCAAAGACGCAAGCGTTTGTTCACGATCGCGTCAAGCGGATCACAGATTGGGGATACCGCTACTTCAAGCTCGATGGCATGCACACGGGGGCGGTTACGCATAACGTCTATGTGAACTCTGGCTACGTCACGAGCGGTCGATGGCTTAACACGCGGAACTTCGTTGGCGATCAGGAGGCCGGGCCCGGCATCGTTGATGTGAAGACAACTTCGAACGTGCTTCACGATCCGCGGATGACACATATCGAGGCGTATCGCGAGGGACTGAGAATAGTGCGTGAGGCGGCCCCAGATGTATTCATTCT
>JAGLUH010000612.1 GCA_023134875.1 Candidatus Zixiibacteriota bacterium | reverse complement strand
AATTCTGATATTTGGCGGTGAGAAAGCCGGCATCGTTTATGATTTGCCTATTGTCATGAATGATCGGGTCAAGCGATCGATTGTCTATTTTCAAACTGTTGCCAAGGATGCCTTCACCAAGTATCTGGTTCGCTCCAAACGCTACACTCCGATGATGAAACGGATTATAGCTGAGTACGGTTTACCGCAGGATCTGATCTATCTTTCCCTGGTAGAGTCGGGTTACAATCCAAATGCATACTCCTGGGCACGGGCGATGGGACTGTGGCAGTTCATTTCCTCAACTGGTCGTATGTACAAGCTGAACCGCAACTGGTGGATGGATGAACGCAAAGACCCGGTCAAATCTACCCATGCCGCCTGTCAGTTTCTTAAGGATCTCTATGAGAAATTCGGTCACTGGGAGTTGGCTATGGCTGCATACAACGGTGGTCCAGGTCGAGTTAGCCGCACTATCAAGAAGCAAAAAACTAATGATTTCTGGAAGATGAAGCTAAAGCGGCAAACGATGGACTATGTGCCGTTGATTTATGCGGCTGCGATTATTGCCAAGAATCCTGAAAAATATGGCTTTACAGATATTGAAACTGAACCGGAGATTGTCTGGGACGAGGTGGAGATTAATCGCTGTCTTGAACTGTCGACTGTTGCCAAAGAACTGGGGACCACAACTAAAGAGCTCAAACGCCTCAATCCGGAACTGCTTCGTAAGTACACTCCCCCGAAAGTGAAGCGATACAAACTGAAGATCCCGGTCGGCAGCAAGCAGAAGTTCCTGGCTGCCTATGACAAGATGCCTTCACCTAAGGAGACCAGTTGGGTCCGGCACAAGATTCGCCGAGGCGAGTCAATATCTACAATTGCTGGAAAGTATGGTGTATCTCAGTATGCTATTTTGGAGGCCAACAACCTGAGCCGGCGTTCAACAATTTACGCCGGCAAAGAACTGATCGTCCCGGTCCCGCTTGATCGAGGGAGATCCGCTTCAACATCACTTCGCAAGAACAAAGACTATTCAGCCAAAAACTCGATCTATTCGGTGCGACGTGGTGATACAATGTGGGATATCGCACGTGCCTTTGGCACGACAGTGGATGCTTTGAGACGGATCAACTACATACAACGCGGTTCCCGAATCTATGTCGGTCAGAAACTGAAACTGCCGTCTTCGGCCAAACAGAACCCCAAGAACAGCAGTCAGGGTTCTTCCACCTATGCGTCAAAAAATAAGTCACAGAAATCGTCCTCGGGTTCGACCAGCAATTATAAAGTACGCTCTGGCGATACGATATGGGACATTGCACGCAAGTATGGTACTACAACAGCCAAGATTCGGAGTCTCAATGGTCTGGGCCGCTCAAGCCGGATTTACCCGGGACAGATTCTGAAAGTAGCCGATGGCAGCAGTGGCGATTATGTTGTCCACAAAATTCGCCGAGGGGACACTCTTAGTCGTATTGCTCAAAAGTACCGCACTAATATCTCCCGCATTATCTCTGCTAATGATATCGATGATCCCGATGAGTTAATGGTCGGGACCAAGTTAAAGATATACGTGAAGTAAAGGAATTTAATACCATGGCACGTAGAAGAGATATCACCATCGCCATCATAATAGGGTTCTCATTCGTGTTGGCGATGGGGTTCTTCGCGCTGATGTTTATCGGCATGATGTCTGGCGACACAGATTTCAAATTCGCATCATTAGGCGGCGACATAGGAATTGTCGAAGTCTTTGGTGTTATCGATGAAAACTCCGGTCGGCGATGGATTCGTCAGATTGACAAATGGGCTGAGAGCGGCTCAATTGAAGCTATCGTGATCCACATCAACTCCGGAGGTGGGGGAGCGGCTATTTCACATGAACTCTA
>JAGLUH010000611.1 GCA_023134875.1 Candidatus Zixiibacteriota bacterium | reverse complement strand
TTTACGACGAGATTGCCGCGTTGTGCTCCGCGCTCCTCGCAATGACAAAAACGCCTTGCCAAGTTATACGTTGATATTGTAAAAATGATGTGCTATAACGTATAACCATATGAGGCTCGATCTCGCCATACGGACCCTCTTTGCTGAGTTTCAGGAGAGCGTCTTTGCCCGAGCTGCACTGGCTCGTGAGCTCAAACAATCAAATACCTATGTGCGAAAGAAGGTTAAGGGAAAGGTGTATTGGTATCTGCAGCGCTATGAAGACGGTCAGTATAAGCAGCAGTATTTCGGACCTTCGAATATAAAGAATGATTCACTCGTTGAGAAGGCGCGCAGGGAATCTCGAAAGAACAAATCGTTTCTCAAGCAGCTGGGCGATCGGGAGACCAGGCAAGCGGCAATGCTGCGCAAAGGTGGCTTGCCCGGCATGGATAAAAGAGTGGCGACTGTCCTTCTGAATTTATCCGATGCAAGGCTGATAAACGAGGGGGGCGTTCTTGTCGGGACCCTTGCGCTCAATGCGTATGCAGGAATATTGGGCGCCCTCTTTGAGAAAACAACGCTTAAGACCAATGATATCGATGTTGCATATGATTCTTCGCTAGAGATCGCGCTGGGCGGATCGATCGATGTGCAGGCAATTCTCAACAAATCATCGGCAACCTTTCGAGGAGTTCCTGGATTCAAGATGGGTGAGCTTCCCGCGGCATTCATCTCCTCGGATGGTATTCGTGTTGATTTCGTCGTTCCCCAGCGAGGACGTCCGCGCGGCGTCGTGCCTATAAGAGGGCTTGCGGGAATTGCCGGCGTTTCACTGCCATTCCTGGATTTTCTTATCGAGTCTCCGATTCGAACGGTCCTGATAGCACCGAATGGTGGAATTCCTGTTCAGGTCCCCGATCCGTCGAGATACGCTGTGCACAAGCTCATAGTGGCATCGCGCAGGTCCGTTGTTGAATCGGCTAAAAGAAAGAAGGATCTTGTTCAGGCATCTCAATTGATCGAAGTGCTTGCTGATGAGTATCCCAGTGAGTTAATAGCTCGATATAAGGAAGCTTCTAAGCGCGGAACAAAATGGATGCGATTGTTGAAGAAAGCAGTCAGTGAGCTTCCTTCGAATATCCAGGAACTGCTACTCTCATGACAATAAAACCCAAAAAACTCTATCTTGTTGACGGTGCGAATCTGGTGTTTCGCGCCTTCTATGCCATTCGAGGGCTTTCCAACTCCAAGGGCTTTCCTACCAATGCGCTCTACGGTTTTGCGCAGATGCTTCTAAAGCTTATCAAGGATGAGGCACCGACGCATATCGCGGTTGTTTTCGATACGCCCGAGCCTACGTTTCGTGATGAGATGTATGAAGAGTACAAGGCGGGGCGCAAGGAGCCGCCGGACGATCTTGCTCAGCAATTTCCCTACGTGATGCCGCTTGTCGAGGCGCTGGGCATTCCGCATGTCGAACTTCCCGGCTATGAGGCGGACGATCTCATCGGAACGATTGCCAAAAAATATGCGGGCACGGGATGTGATGTCGTCATGGTCTCCGGCGACAAGGACTTTATGCAGCTCGTGGGTGATCACATATCAATTCTCGATACGATGAAGGATCGCCGTATCGGGCCCAAAGAGGTCGAGGAACGTTTTGGCGTAGGCCCTGAGCGGGTGATCGATGTGCTGGGTCTTTCGGGAGACAGCTCTGACAACATCCCGGGCCTGCCAGGCGTGGGACCCAAGACGGCGATGAAGCTCATTCAGGAATTCGGTTCTATCGACGAGCTCATCGCGCATGCCGACAAACTCAAACCTGCGATCCGTGCGAAACTCGAGGACAATCTCGATCTGCTGAAACTTTCGCGCGATCTCGTGACGATCAAGATCGATGTGGAACTTGGCTGCGATCTTGCTGATCTCGTGCGGCGTGATCCGCCTG
>JAGLUH010000610.1 GCA_023134875.1 Candidatus Zixiibacteriota bacterium | reverse complement strand
GATTGGGATAACAGAAAAACGCCTGCTCAAATTGGGACGGTACTAAATTGTAACTCTGCTCGACCAACAGATTAGAGGCAAACCGCTCTGTCACCCCAACCTCCTTTTCCCCACCGGCCGCCTGATAGCGTGCGGCGAAGGAGGTGGAATCGAGATAAAGGGAGAACTCCGGTTCAAGAGGATTATCAATCAGCGTAAGCGTGATCAGGCCGGTCTCCGGAATTCCCAGGCTCGGCCCCAGGTCAAACCTGATTCGGTCAGGACTGTCCATGTTTGTACCGGTACGAGTATATTGATCATTGTAAAGCAACTGCGCTGAGGCAATCAACCCCGCCGGATCGACCAGGTTGTCCTGATTGTTGCGGAAGAAAATATCAAGATAAAGGAGATAAGGATTTTTTGCCTCACCAGTAACATGGAAGTCGATGGCAAGAACCTCATAAGTACCCCCTGCCGACAATAGTGGTATATCGAGTGGCATGAAGTCAACTTCGATCTCGACTAAGACTTCGCTGATCCTGATTGTAAAGGTATCAGTATCTGCGTCGGCGATGATCTTGGCGCTGACGCCGCTGTTTTGATCGAGCGGTATGGTCGTAATGGTAACAATACCCTGAAGAGTGTCGATATGATCAGGCGACTTTATTTCCCACGATATTTCCGAGCCGACTGTGAAAGTTTGCATAAGGGGATCGTTGGTGGTGAAATCAGGATCAGATAACTGGAGCGTCAGTTCACCACTGCCGGTAGCCGCCATCCCGCTGTTGATGACTACGGCGCTGATGGTGAACTCGGTCGCCGGTTCGATGATGCCGTCCTGCGCTTCCGGCGGGTCGCTGATTCGCGCCGACAGGCTTAGGCTGGCGGGTGTCTGTATGATAATAGGCTGAGTGTTGTTGATCGGGGGCAATATCGCCGCGGGCAGTCCCGACTCATAACCATAAGCCGATTCGACATTAAGACTGAAAAGCTCGGAACCGGTCATCATCGACGCAAGCACCGGAAATACAGTAGTCGTCTCGGCGTCAACCGCAAGCTGTGCGATCTTGACTGAGTCGGTGAAAGAGGAGACGCCGTTGGAGATCATCCTTACCACGATATCTTTCAGTGTTTCATCTCCCTGGTTGGCTACAGTTCCAGAAATGGTAAACGCTTGCCCGATATTGACCCAGGGGGGATTGAGAGCATCGATTTCCGACTGCACCAACGCAACCGCAGCTCCCACGGGAACCGTTATCATGTTACCGGCCAGTGATAGATGCAGCGATTCAGAATGGCCGTTGGCCCAACCGGAGATTGCCGAAACAATAGAGTCGATTGTCGTTGGAAAATCAGTCGGTATGAAAAGAGCATCAAATTGCAGAGTGTTGACGCCGTTGGTGATGACGTCGATGCCTGATGACAGACACGCACGCACCTGCCGGCCAGAGGCGTAAAGCGCTAGTTCCGCAGTCGTTATTGACAACTCTGCCGTACCGGAGTTTATAATATCCAGTGAAAAAGCGACGTCGCTGCCGCGATAGATAGTAGTCGGCGTAAATGATCCCTGCTGGTACTGTGCCGTCGGTACGGTCTGCGCCAGAATGATGCCGTCAACCGCAAGCTCCTGTTGATAGGCAACACTGCCAAGCATCCCCTGCAGTAGGAGTGCCATTTCATTGATAGTGCCGGCGGCGACGTCAGGGAAAACATGAGTGCCGAAGGTCAACTCAGTCTGACCGCCATCAGCGGTTACGATTGACGGGCTGGGAAGGTCAAAGAGAGCAATCGGGTTTAAGGTATCGCCTAATCTGAGCTTAGTATCGGTCTGTAGTGTCAGGTCATCGTGGCTGTCGTTGCGCAAGGTGACAGCGAAACTGTAGGCGCGGTTGATTGTGACCTGAGTTGGCGTCAGGCTGCCCGCAACGATGCTGATACCCTCAGGCGCAAGGATGGTAAGCTCAGCGAGGTTGCCGACCAAATCGAAAACTGCATCGCCCACCAATGAGCCGCTGAATGCTGCGGCGATATCAAGCGTCTGGCCAGGGGAATCGGGTACCGACCCGATAAGGCTCCAGGTGCGATTATCCAGAGCAGGGATTGTCGCCGGCAGAATGGGATCAATTGACTGCGGCGTCAGCGCCTGATCATCGGCGTAGATGCCGATCTGCTCTATCGTCACAGAGTGCGAACTGAAGTTGGTGATGGTAAGAAGGAAATGGTAATCCTCACCGATATATTTCGTCTCTGCTTCGAGCCAGCCGGCGGTGATTTTAACGGCGGCAAACTCCACCAGGGGAGAAACACCGGTCTTGCCCGATTGTGAAGTGGCGGTAAAAGCTACCGCCAGTTCGCTGCCGGAGTAGCCGGTGCCCGGAGCCGTCAGATCGCAGACACCATCGGTAAAGGCGGCAGAAGAACCGATCACATTGTTGAACATCGTACCGGAGCCGGATGACGTAATAGTCACAGTATCATCAGAAGCGTCGAATCGGGTGATGATGTTGCGATAGTTATCAAGCGCGGTCAGGGTGGCGGTGCCGATAAAGGGTTGACCCGCTACCTGTCTTTGATCAAGGTCGAAATCGAAGCTTTCCAGTGCAGCCGGATGGACTGTTAAAATACCAGACCGGTTCAGTCCCGCCACACTTACCTTAATCTGCGCCTGACCACCCTTAACCAGGATAGCCTGACCATCACCAGCGCCGTCGGCTATCAGAAAAGGCGCCAGCACCGGACAGGTACCGGAAGGAGAGATGCCAGAACCGGAGGTAAGTTCAACCGCAGCTTCTCCCGATATGAGATTATCCCAGTTATCCACAGCGTCGGTTACTGAGATGGTAAAGGTCGCGCCGGCGATGACACTATCGGGAAGGGTGAACTGGAAGGTGACGGCAACGTTTGGTTCAACATTGATTGCCGCCAGTGTCTGTTGTAGAATCGTGTCTGTCAACAGGTCAAGATCGTGCCGCCCCGCCTTAAAGAAGGTGAACTCGGAACCTTTGAAAATGTGAACACCCTGATCGGCGCCGGTGAACTGATAAGGGCTCGCGGCGGTGGCGGGCAGAAGCGCATGCGGATCGGTGCCGGCAAAGTAAACATCACCGGAAAAATCTAGTTTGACATTACCGAACATGTCATAGGCCGTAACAGTGATATCCTGCTGGTTATCCTGCCACGGTTCACCGGCGACCGACGTCAGCGCGCCACCTTCCATGCGCAGATAGGCAAACCCGCCGGCAACTACAAAGATGAAACTCGAGGTGTCAGCGAATTGCTCATAGCTGGCAACCACGCGAGAACGGCCGGTATACATCGCCTGAAAATCACCGTCGCTGATGACACCGGCAACATCAGGAGCGCCGATAACCTCCCAGTCGACATCATCGAGAGAAACTAGGTTACCGTATTGATCGGCGGTTTCGACATAAAAATGGATAACATTACCGGCCGCCACTGATTGCACGTTCTTAGGGAAGAGGGAGAAATCAGCCAACTCATCGGCAACCAGATCAAAAAAGGCAGACCAGGCAGGCGACGCAATCCATTGCTGGTTTGAGCCGGTCAGCGCCAGCGCCACTCGGTAGGAGCCAACGACCGGCGCATTGCCGACACCATACAAGGTGATAGCTATCATGCTG
>JAGLUH010000061.1 GCA_023134875.1 Candidatus Zixiibacteriota bacterium | reverse complement strand
ACGTCCATCACAATGGCGCCGGCACCCAGGGCGGCGCGTTCCGCTGATTCAGCGGTCATCGAGCGCACCACGCCCGCCACCATCATCTGCAAGCCGCCGCCGGCTGAAGAGGTCGAAATATAGATATCGGTACCGACTTTGTCGCCGTTGTCTTTGGCCGGCGAAATGATTTTCTGGTTCTCGTCGATCAGCTTCCTGCCGGACAGCTCCTCGACCTCGCCCACGGCGTTGAGCACGCCCATAGTAACATCCTCAAAGGGCGTTTCCACGGTGGTGGGCGCCTCGCCGCGCACGATCAGACGATACTGGCCGTCACGTTTCTCGATCAGAATCGCCTTGGTAGTGGTTGAACCGCAATCGGTTGCGAGGATTACCTTGATATCTTCAGGGTTTTCAACTGCCATTAACGTTTAACCTCTATTAGAACCTAATAGACCTATTCTCACCTCTGTTATCCCGACTTCAGCGGGACAAGAAAAACGCAGGCAAAACTATAACATTTACGCTCCCGTTTGTCAACTGCTAGTTGGCACAGTTGCCCTGCGGGACCGGCAATCGTGCCCGCCCGCTGGTTTCCTCTGGCGGTAGCCGGTGTCGACCACCATTATGTGACCAGCAAAGCGGTAGATCGGAAGTCCTGTACCGCCGACGCTTTTTGCAAAGCGTGGAGAAAGATTTGTCGGAACCGCAGAGGTTCCGACCTGCTCTTCTATAATAATTCTTTTCAGAATCAAGGGGGTCGGCTATAGTAGAGTCTATTGGTTACTTGAAGTTAAAAAGCAGGGAGGAATGCCGTGAGAATAGCTTTGGCACGTAATATCCGCAAGATCAGGCGGCGTGTTCTTACTGAGAATAGCCCAATTCTGTTGTTTTCTTTAGCGGCACTGTGTCTGCTGGTTGCGCTCTTATTTCTTAGAAACAGCCTGGTCGACAAGGTGGATGACATAGTGGTGGAACTGTGTGGTTTTTTCTTCGACATAATCCTGTTTGGCGTAATCCTGACGATCTATGGCAGGTGGCTGGAGCGGAAAAGGAAGATTCGCAATTACCATGATCAGCTTGACGACTTTCGGACATGGAAGGGCGAAGAAGGCGTGCTGCGCAAGGTAGGAATAATCAGACGATTGAATGAAATGAAGGCACCGTTGCCAAGCTTGTGGAGTGCAAATCTTCAGGGCGCTAACCTGATGGGTGCTAATCTACAGGGCGCCAACTTGGGATGGGCTGAACTTCAGCGCGCTCACTTGCGAAAGGCTAACCTTCAGGGCGTTAACTTGGCGTTCGCCAACCTTCAGAATGCTAACTTGTGGTTTGCTAATCTTCAGGGCGCTAACCTATCATATGCCAACCTTCAGGATGCTAACTTGTGGTTTGCTAATCTTCAGGGCGCTAGACTGTTTCACACTAATCTTGAGGGCGTTAACCTGTGTAGCGCGAACCTACAGGGTGCTTGCTTGACGGGCGCGAATCTTCAAGATACAGATATGCGGTACGCTGATCTAACGGGTGCGGAAGACCTCACGTGGAAGCAATTGAAAGGCGCAAAGATAGACGACAAAACCAAATTACCCGATTACCTCAAGCGGGAAGATCGAGAGAAAGAGGAAGAAGAGAGTGAGTAATGATAGCGCAGAAGGCGAGGACGACTGCCGCGCACCAAGATTGTCATGCTCCAGGAGATCATGACCTACAACTTTGCGCTTGTCAATTCAGCGCAACAGTTCTACTATTGAGACAATGGATGCTCAAAATCTTCTGCGTCGGTGCTACTTGTGTAAGGACCTCAACCGGCGGGAGTTGGCAGACCTCGCCAGAATTGCCTCGATTTATCGTGTGAACAGAGGCAAAATAATATTCTTCGAGGGCGACCCGGCAAGCGGGTTCTATGTGTTGCTGTCCGGCTGCATCCGCATCTACAAAGCTTCAGCTGATGGTAAGGAATACACTCTGCACCGCATTCACCCCGGTCAGATGTTCGCTGAAGCCGCCATGTTTGGAGGTGAGACCTTTCCCGCCAACAGCACAGCAACAAAGGACTCTGTCATCGCGTTTTTTCCCAAGGACCGCTTTACCGAGTTGATCGCGAGCTCTCCCGAGATGTCGCTGAAGATGATTGCCGCTCTCTCCGGTTTTGTCAGGGACTTCAATCGCCAGATCGAGGACTTGTCGCTCAAAGAGGTCTCAGCCAGACTTGCTTCCTACCTGCTGAGAAAAGCGGAACAGTCTGGTTGCCCGCAGGTTACTCTCGAGACCACCAAAGCCGAGCTGGCCCGCTCGCTGGGCACAATCAGCGAGACATTGTCCCGTAACCTCAAGAAGATGCGTGAACTGAATATGATTCACGTCAAGGGAAAGAACATCACAATCCTGGATCCTGCCCGCCTACAGGCTATCGCCAACGGCGAAAGAATCTGACATCTTTGACTTAGATCAAGGCCTGAATCAGTCCAATTTCCGATCCTTAAAACTGAAGACTGGAAGCAGAACCCCCGACCGGGGAGATTGAGGAGTATTCTATGACTATCAGAAAGATCATCAAGATTGATGAGGAGAAGTGCGATGGCTGTGGGCTGTGTGTGCCAGCCTGCGTTGAAGGAGCTATTCAGATTATCGACGGCAAGGCGCGACTGGTTAGTGAGACATATTGTGACGGACTCGGTGCATGCCTGGGAGAGTGTCCGCAGGATGCGATCACCATCGAGGAGCGCGAAGCTGCAGCTTTCGATCAGGCTGAAGTTGAGCGGCACCAGAAGCAAACGAAGAAAAAGACATCTCTGCCACAGGCTGCGGCTCCTGCCTGTCCTGGATCAGCAATGCGCCGGTTTGCGCCAACCGCGGCGCAGAGTGGTACTCCCACGCCAGCGGGCCCTTCCCAGTTGAGCCACTGGCCCGTGCAGTTGATGCTTGTATCGCCGGCAGCGCCCTTCCTGAAGAACGCTGACATCCTGATTTGTGCGGACTGTGTTCCATTCGCGGTTCCCGACTTTCACCAACGCTACCTTGCGGGGCGTGCTGTTCTCGTCGGCTGTCCGAAACTCGACGATCTGCAGTTCTACCTCGAGAAGCTGAAGGACATCTTTGCAGAAGCTGCTCCGCGAAAATTGACGGTGCTGATGATGGAAGTGCCGTGTTGCAGTGGAATTGCTCAGGCGGCGATTCAGGCACACAACGAGGTAATCCCGAATACGCCGGTCGATGTGCACACGATCGGCATTCAGGGCGGATTCAAGTGCGAACGGGTACCGGCTGGGACCGACACTTCCAGCATTCCTCTCACCTAATGTCGTGAAGGTCCTATTTGAGAAATTCGATATCAGGCCTATCACAACTGTTGAAGAGGATGCAAAAGACATGCTGTAAGAACCAGAGTTGGTATGCTGATCATCTCGAGTGACGTGACCGTTCATAGCCCGTAGGAGGAAGCGTCTTCCTCTCACCAGACTCATTCGCTGAAGCGGAGAATCCGGATCCGTCGTTCTGGGCATATTCGATGATGACAGTCGACTTCTGGCGCAGGTTCGTTATTAAACTACAAATGGTGCAGTTTTTGTTGACAGGGGATGACAATCGCAGTGTGTTGAACACAACACAAGTTGCGGAATCGCTTAGAGGTGTGATTGCCTTGTCAGATAGCACTCTGGCGAGGAACGCAGGATTTTTCATTGTACCATCTGTGAGGGAACAGGAGGATTATTATGAATAGGTTGTTCTGCACTGCTGTAATGCTACTGGTTCTTGTCGGACTGACTGCGAGTACAACGGCAGCAGAGAGTGCTCAGGTCGCCGGCACATGTATGACCTGTCACAAAGAGAAATCCCCAGGGTTATACCAGCAGTGGTTTATGTCCCCGCACGCCATGCACAAAGTCACATGCGTCGACTGTCATGGTGCCCAGAAGGGCGACGACGACGGGTACTTGCACGAAGGTGCGCTTATCGCCACGCTGGTGACACCCCAAGACTGCGGAGCGTGCCACAAGAAACAGGCGGCTGAAGTCGAGAACTCCTACCACGCTACTGCCGGTCAGATACTCGATTCCAGGGATGCCTACCTCGCTCATGTCGCTGGCGGTGAACCGGTGGCCATCGCGGGATGTGAGAGCTGCCATGGGGGGAAAGTGCAGATCGATCCGAACTCGCCCAACAAGCTGTCCCGGAAAAGCTGGCCCAACTCCGGAATCGGCAGACTTAATCCCGACGGATCCAAGGGATCGTGCACCACCTGTCATACGCGGCATTCGTTCTCAATTGCTCAGGCCCGAAAACCCGAAGCCTGCTCGAAGTGCCACCTTGGTCCGGATCATCCTCAGAAGGAAATCTATGAGGAGTCCAAGCATGGTAACGCGTACTACACCAACATGGACAAGATGAACATCGATTCTGACCATTGGGTTGTCGGCGTTGACTACTTTGAGGCACCGACTTGTGCGACGTGTCATTTGTCAGCCACTGTGTCAATGGCCATGACGCACGACGTAGGTCTGCGCATTAGCTGGACCTTGCGGCCGCCGATCTCCGAGTACAAGGAGGAATGGCAGGCTAAACGCGCCAACATGAGGAGCGTATGCACTGCCTGTCACTGTGCCAACTTCGCAGACGGTCACTACTACCAATTTGATGCTTTGGTGAAGCTGTACAACGAGAAGTTCGCCAAACCCGCGACCGAGATTATGAGCATTATCAAGGAGCGCAAGCTCTTAGAGAACCCGGCTGCCTTTGGCAACAAAATCGAGTGGACGTACTGGGAACTGTGGCATCACGAAGGGCGGCGGGCTCGGCACGGCGCGGCCATGATGGGTCCCGATTACACCTGGTGGCACGGCATCTATGACGTAGCTCAGCATTTCTACTTCAAGATGTTGCCTGAAGCGCGTGACTTCAATGATCCGGTACTGAATGCCTATATCGATAAATTGACCACAGACGATCCCATGCACGCCTGGCTGTCCACTCCGACCGGAGAACTGAAGGAGAAGATTCGTTCGGGCGAGATGCAGAACATCTACAATGACCTCTTTGAGAATAAGTAGAGGTGTGGCTTGTTCGTAAGGTTCATCAGATTCGCACGAGGCGTATCGGTAAACTGGTATAGCAGGCTTGGTGTCATCCTCGCCACCTCTTCGTTTGTCACACTCGTGGTACTGGAGCTTGCCCGCATTCTCGGAATCATTACCAGCTCTCTCACAGGGCTTGTCACTTACCTGCTGTTCCCATCTCTGTTCATTATCGGTCTGATTCTGATTCCGATAGGATGGTACAAGCTCAAGAAACAAACCGGAAAAACCACCAAGCAACTTCTGGATGAGCATTTCGATCGGGAATGTCTCAGCACCGGCCTTTTCGGATCAAAGCTGTTTGTGACGATTGGCACTCTGGCAGTTCTCAATATACTCTTCATGAGCACAATCAGTTTTCGGATGCTCAGCTTCATGGACGAACCTGTGTTCTGCGGGACTGCCTGTCACAGCGTGATGAATCCGGAATGGACAACCTACCAGCAATCACCTCATGCGCGCGTCAGGTGTGTCGACTGCCACGTCGGTGAGGGGGCGGATGCGCTTGTCGACAGCAAACTGAATGGCATCTGGCAATTGATTTCCGTTACCTTCAATCTTCTTGAACGCCCGATACCGACACCTGTGCATCAGTTGCGCCCCGCTCGTGAGACATGCGAGAAATGCCACTGGCCGGAGAAATTCTATGGCAGCAAACTCAAAACCATTACCAGTTATGCTCAGGATGAAACCTCACTTCCGCTTTACACAACCCTGAATCTGAAGATCGATGCCGGTAAAGGCGACATGAAGACCGGTATACACTGGCATGTCTCCGAGGAAACCAAGGTGCGCTATGTATCGGTGAATGATGAGCGAGAGAAGATAATCTCGGTGGAGGTCGCTCGGCCTGACGGTAGCAGACATCGCTACACGAACCGAGAGCTGACACACCTCAACGCCGGCAGCTCCGGAACAAGAACGATGGATTGCGTCGATTGCCACAATCGTGTTACGCATATCTATGAGAATCCGGAAAGAGCGATCAACGAACGGATAAGCCTCAGGTTAATAGACCGATCGCTGCCATTTCTGAAGCGGGAAGCTCTTCATGCTATTTCAAGCAGCTATGCTAGCAAACAAGCAGGACTCGAAGGGATCGCAGACCACATGCACGGCTTCTACCAGCGGCATTACCCAGAGACAGCGCGCCGCAGGATGGCGGCTATCGATTCAGTGGTTGAAGTATTGCAGACGATATACGAGAGGAATGTGCATCCCGAGATGAATATCACCTGGGGGACGTATCCCAGCCACATCGGGCATATAGACGAGCACGGTTGTTTCCGTTGCCACAACTCAAAGCTCGTCGATCAGAACGGCAGCCGATTATCATACGATTGCGTGTTGTGTCATTCGATTCTGGCCGATCGGCAGGCGGAACCATTCAAATTCCTGCAACCGGCTGACAGCACAGACCCGAACTACGAGAGGCACAAGTACCTAAGAGACGAATTCTTGAACCTGTTCTCGGACTAACCGGCTGCTATTCTGAGTTGACCTTTCTTGCTGACAACACTATCTTATTATGAAGAATAGGATACGGCGGCAAGGCTAACCGCACGGGAATAAAGAGTGTAACCCAATGAATAAGCGCGCGCACCAAGCGAACAAACCAGACCGCCAGACCTGTTGTCAGCCTGCCGTGCAGATCGGGGATAGGGACGTGTCGAAGCTGAGTAGACACTGGATATCTGGCACTATTCAGACCCCTGTTGGTCAAGTCCCAGTCGTCACTACTCGTCTGCTGAGCTCTGATAAGATCGGGTCATACAAGGCGCGCTGGGGAGTCGGCAGAATGGCGTCTCGAGTGGAGCCGGGTTTGTATGCGGTGGGGCGCCCTACCGACAAGTCGCCGGTACTGGTGTCGGCCAACTACAAGATGAGCTTCGACAGGCTGCGATCCTGCTTGAATGGCACTGACTCATGGATTCTTGTCATCAATACTCACGGTATCAATGTCTGGTGTGCCGCCGGCAAAGGAACCTTTGGCACAGATGAGATCGTCGCGCGCGTAAGGAGCGTTCGATTGAGCGAAGTCGTCTCGCACCGAAAGCTGATTCTTCCGCAGCTTGGCGCCGCCGGCGTGGCAGCACACGAAGTGAAGAAGTACAGTGGTTTTCGCGTTAGGTATGGCCCGATTCGGGCGCGCGATATTCAGGCTTTTCTGGAAGCGGACATGAAAACTACTCCAGAGATGCGGCAGGTCAGATTCGGTATTCGTGAGCGCATCGTGCTGATCCCAGCCGAATTGGTTCTGTCAGCGAAATATGCTCTCTGTGCAGCCGTTTGCTTCATGTTATTGTCAGGTCTGGGGCCAGGCGTCTACTCGCTGGATCGCATTGCGGAGTACGGTATGGCAAGTGGGCTGTTGATCCTCCTCGCCTATGTGGCTGGTACCACTGTACCGCCGGCTTTGTTGCCCTGGTTGCCGGGGCGGTCCTTTTCGATCAAGGGTGTCTGGGTCGGCATAATCCTGGCTGCCGGGATTTGGTGGTATGCGTCACACTCTCCAGAGACTTTCCGAAACCAGTGGTCCGTCGCCGGGTGGTTAGTCATCGTGCCGGTCGTCTCCAGTTTCTTGGCAATGAATTTCACCGGGAGTTCGACTTACACTTCATTGTCGGGCGTATTGAAGGAAATGCGCGTTGCCCTGCCTATTCAGATATGCTGCGCCGTGATCGGGGTAGGGCTGTGGACAATAGGCCTGTTTGTGTGAGGTCAACAATGGTCGGACTACGATATATACCGGATGTCACCACTCTTAAGTTGGATATCGAGAAATGCACTGGCTGCACTATGTGTACGATCGTGTGCCCGCACGCTGTTTTTGCCATCGAGGAGAAAAGAAGCAAGATAGATGACGCCGACGCTTGCATGGAATGCGGAGCATGTGCCCGTAATTGTCCGGAAGGCGCGCTGACGGTCGATGCCGGCGTGGGCTGTGCTTACGCCATCATGATAGGGTCGCTGAGGGGGACTGAACCGACCTGCGACTGTGCCAAGGATGCCTCATGCTGCTGAAGTCAAAAGACTCTCAACCTTCTTCCCCCTGCTGCCCTGGCTCGCCCTTCAACAACACCTCTTCGAGCCGAGCCTTGGCCGTGCGGTCCAGCCTTGGTGGCCGTCCTTGCGTTAGTCGAGCTTGGATTCCTTCTATACCCTCGCGGCTGTACGCCCGCTTCCATCGACGAACACTGCGTCGGTCGACCTGTACGTCCTTGCCACATCTACCGGCTGGTATCCTTCTTCCAACAACCTGATTGCACGCCGTCTGCGATTCTCCAACTGTTCTGGACTTCTATGAGGTCTCATTATTCACCTCCCACCCAGAATACAGGACATTTATTATGCAGGTGTCAATAACGGGCAGTAAGTATCCCCGCTGACTGATCTCAGACAGTGAGTTATCACTCAGCAGGCTGGATAAGTAACCTGGGCGAACCAGGACAGGTCGATATCGGGGAAAAGCTGGTCACGTTTGCGGCAATCGGCCAGGAACGCCCTTTCGCCGGTGGTTAAGGATTCGCCGCCGCCCAGTTTGTCCGCCATTTGCGCCAGTCGTACAAAAGCTTGGTGATGCTCGCTGACACGCAGTTCGGCATAGTCACGCGCCGACCAGGTGGAGATCAAGAACTGCCAGTCAGAAGCGGACAGGAGCATCAACTCGCGTGCCGCCTGTTTGACAATATCAACCAGCACCGGATCGTCAGCATCCCGGTACTCACGCGCCAGTCGCTGCATTGTCAGTTCATCTTCGTAGATATGTTTCCAGGTCCAATGCACCCACTCATTGAGCCAGATATAATGATAGCCGCCCTCACCCCAACTACCCTCCGGAATTGAGATTACCTGACTGGGTTTAGCGAAATCGAGGTACTCGGAACAGGTGGTCAGCTCGATATGTTCCAGTTCCTCCACCATCTTCAGCACCAGTCCCAGGAACTGAACCCCTTCAAACCACCAGTGCCCGAACAGTTCAGCATCAAAGGGAGCCGCCAGAATACCGGTGGTGCCGGTGGTCTCATAGTGACGGGAGAGGGTCTCGTCAATCAGCGAAGTGAAGTGAACGGCATTTTCCGGCAGGCGCTGCTCGGCATCGGGAGGATAATACTCCATCTTGTCGGCCAGGTCTGATTTAGCGGACGTCACTTTCCAATAGCGGTGGCCGCCGGGGAAATGTTTCTTGTGAAAATCAAGGTAGTTGCCGTCACCGGGGTAGCCATGCTCTCCCGACCAGACCTGCAGGCCGGTATCGGGATCGCGTGTGAAGATCGCTACCGGACGTTTACCCTCACCGCCCGAATTGACTAAGTAAACCTGATGCGGATAGCGGTTCTCATCGACCTCGCGCGGATGATACTCCTTGTCAAACTGGTTCCATAACTTCTTGAGGGATTCAAAACGATCAAGGTAGACACCGATTGACTTCCCGCCCTGAAGGAGGGCGGAGTCGATGACAAAATAGTCAATGCCCGCTTCGGAGAGGAATTCATCCGCTCCCTTGCGGGGGTACGGTTCGGTATCGGTAGCGGACTCCACCGGCGGCGCCCAGGGATAGCGCGGGCGGTAGGCGCACTCGGGCAGCCACAAACCGCGCGGCTTGCGGCCAAAAAGGCGTTCATGAGCCTTGACTGCCATATTGGTCTGTGCCTGAAGCGAAGTATCCTGCGACAATAATGGATAGTAACCATGCGTGGCGGCGCAAGTCATCAATTCAACGACACCCCGATTCTGCAAATCGGCAAAGGCCGCGGGAATATCCTGATGGTAGCGGCTGCGGAAGCTCTCCAGAATCTCGCGATAATAATTGCGCCACATCTCCGCCACCGACAACATCAGCTTACGCTCTTCGCGCGCAAACTGCACAATATCCGCCTCGGCGGCTTTGATTTTCTGTTCGCAATAGCTGACGAATTGATCCTTGAAGGAATCATGAGCCAGTTGTTCCGCCAGCACCGGCGAAATGCTGATCGTGATTTTCGGGTGGTAGCCCTCCTCCAGGAGACCGTTGAGCATGTTCAAAATCGGCAGATAGGTCTCCGCCACCGCTTCGTTGAGCCAGTCGGTACCATGCGGCCAACTGCCATGAGAGAGCACATAGGGCAGATGAGAATGCAATACGAAGGTGAATTTACCCTTGGTCACGAGTCCCCTTCTCCCCCTTCACCGGGTCGAGAAAACCCGATGTTCTTGTTATCCGGCGCGCCATAAATCTTAATTTCGCCGAATTTATCCTCGTATTTCTTCAGGTTGTCCTGAAGGGTTTTCAGGAGCATCTTGGCATGCTGCGGCGTCATGATAATCCGCGAGTAAACCCGCGCTTTCGGCACTCCCGGCGTAATACGGGCGAAATCAATTATGATTTCCGAGGGCGAATGTACAATCATAGCCAGGTTGGCGTAGATACCTTCGCTCTCCGGTTCCTTTAGTTCAACTTTCAACTGTTGCTGCTGCGGCTTTTGCATCTTTCCTCCTTGAATCGGACGCCCAATTGTAATATAATTGTATCGCCAGTCAAGGAGAAAAGAGACTCCTGGACAATTAGTGGAGTTTGATCAATGACCATACCGCTTTTTCCCAAACCCCCTATTGAGGCTGAGTTCTCGGACAATGCCCAAATCGTCTTGCATTCCGGGGATACTCTTAAATTTGCAGAGACTCTTCCTGATGAAACCTTCCGGTTGATCATAACATCTCCCCCTTACAATCTGGGCAAAGACTATGAGAAAAAGACTAGCATAAAGGAGTACTTGGTCAGACAAGAAGTCGTTATCAACGAACTAATACGAGTGCTGAAAAGGAACGGCAGCCTTTGCTGGCAGGTGGAAAATTTTGTTTTGAAGTCTGAGGTATTCCCACTGGATGTGTTCTATTATGGAATTTTCAAGAAAAAGGGTTTGAAACTTCGCAACAGAATCATCTGGCACTTCAATCACGGTCTCCACGCTTCAAAGCGTTTCTCGGGCAGGTATGAAACCCTGTTGTGGTTCACGAAAAGCGATAATTATGTCTTCAATCTTGACGATGTCAGGATTCCAGCGAAATACCCGGGAAAGACCTTCTATAAGGGGCCGAATCGCGGCAAACCGTCGGGCAATCCATTGGGGAAAAATCCGTCTGATTTCTGGGAATTCATGTCTGAGGAGTGGAATTCAGGTGTATGGGAAATACCTAACGTGAAAGCAAATCACCCGGAGAAGACCATTCATCCCTGTCAGTTTCCCATTGAGTTAGTGGAGCGTTGCGTTTTAGCGTTAACAAACAAGAATGACTGGGTGCTGGACCCGTACTGCGGCGTTGGTTCAAGCCTGATCGCGGCCCTCAAAACCGATCGCAAGGCGGTAGGTGTCGACAAGGAGGAATCATATATTTCTCTGGCCCGACAGCGGATCGATAGCTTCTACGCTGGCAACTTGAAAATCAGACCTATCGGTAAGCCTGTGTACAGACCAACTGGCAGGGAAAAAGTATCACAAGTTCCCATTGAGTGGGGTGCGAAAGCGACGAAGGAAGACAAACGGAAATGAGAGTAGCAGCTATCTATTCGTTCAACAATGGCCAGGCCGTGGTCGAAGATGAGTATCCACATTTGCCATCCGAGGTTCAGGACGTCATTGCTAATGTCAAGTCTCGGAAACACAAAACCAAGAAAAGCGAAGAGAAGATAATGCGCGGAACTGTTTTATATAGTCCGGTATCTCTAAACAAAGCCTTCAAGATACAGTTCAATAAGAGGGACTGGGAGAGTCTGAGAGTCAGATGTGATTATCCAACTGATCTATATGTGGAAGGCTATTCTCCTTTGGAACTGAACAAAGGTGCATTCAGGGAAATGGACTTCATAAAAGACAAGCTGGGCATTGAAGTTCAGTTCGGCAAAATGCTTTTATGGTTTACAATGTGAGCGCCAAGATGACTATTTTTCACAATCTTGGTTTCATCGATGCGGGTGTTGAGATCGTCCCTGTGAAGGCATTCGCGAACGAAATGTCAAGCGGCGTATCTTACTTTGAGCAATTCGTTTGGGACTTGGAAAACCGAGGCGTGTCAGATATTGATATTCCCGTGATGATAATCGGAGTTGATACGTCAGCAATCGCCAACAGGTAAAACCAGCATTTATCTCGCATGATTACAAAAGGCAGAGTCATAGAGCTTTTCGACAACCTTGCCAGCGGGCGTGTGTTGGTTTACGGTGATTTGATGCTCGATCAATACCTCTGGGGTAAGGTGGATCGGATTTCGCCGGAAGCGCCCGTACCGGTAGTGGAAATTGAACGGGAATCACTGCTTCTGGGCGGCGCAGCTAATGTCGCCCGAAATATCGTTTCCCTCGGCTGTGGGATCGAATTGGTCGGCCTGGTCGGTGATGATGATAACGGTACCAAAATCAGATACCTGCTGGAGCGTGAGGGCATTTCCCGATTTAGATTGATTAGCGACCAGAAGCGCCCCACCACTATGAAAACCAGGATCATCGCTCACCAGCAGCAGGTGGTGCGTGCCGATCGGGAATCACGGCAACCGATAGATGGCTACACGGAAACGGCAGTGTTTACTCATATCCAGGATAAAATCGACGAGGCCGACTGTGTGCTGATTTCCGATTACGGTAAAGGGGCGATAACACCTGACCTGCTGAAAAAAATAGTCGCGTTGGCTCGAGAGAAGGGGAAGTTTGTTGCGGTCGATCCCAAGGAGATCAACTTCAAGAACTACCGGCAGGTATCCCTGATTACTCCCAACAGTAATGAAGCCTCGTTTGCCGCGGGAATGCGTATCGTCGATGACGATACCCTCAAGCAAGTGGGCTGGAGACTAATCAATAAACTCGATCTGGAATCGCTTCTAATTACTCTTGGCCCCCAGGGAATGGCGCTGTTTGAGCGAGAGGATATGTTTTCCCATCTGCCGACGGTGGCCAAGAAGGTCTATGATGTCACCGGCGCCGGAGATACCGTAATTGCGGTAATGACGGCAATGGTTGCTGCCGGTGCGAACAAACTGGAGGCAGCCTACATCGCCAACCAGGCGGCGGGCATGGTGGTCGAACATCTCGGTACCGCTGTGGTGGAACGTGACGATCTGTTGGAAACAATCGAGAACCAACTGGCGGAGGATGACTGAACTTGGCGGGGAAGATCATAGCGAAATCACGCCTTAAGACGTTTGCCGCTGGCTTGAGGCGATCAAGGAAAAGAGTCGTTTTCACCAACGGTGTTTTTGATCTGATCCATGCCGGCCATGTCACCTACCTGACCAAAGCAAAGGCATTGGGCGACCTGCTGATCGTCGGCTTGAATACCGATGCCTCGGCCCGAATCAACAAGGGCCGCGGGCGACCGCTCGTGACTTACAAATATCGGGCGCAGGTGCTGGCAGCGCTGGAGGCGGTTGATTTCGTTGTCCCCCTGGAACGCGAGACTCCCGATAAACTGATCGAACTGATTCGTCCCCATGTCCTGGTCAAAGGCGCCGACTATAAGCTCTCTGAAATCGTCGGCGCTGATTTCGTCAAGAGCTACGGCGGCAAAGTTGTGCGCATCAAGCTGGTAGGGGGATTATCGACCAGTAGGCTGATTGAAGCAATCGAAGATGGGTGATAATGCGGTCTGGTACTCCAAGTGCTTCACAATTCATAACGAATCTCCACCATGAATGATGAGCCTCCGGTCCGATATCATGATTTAATTAGCTACGAAAGCTAATACGATGAGGAACAATGACTAAGGCCGAGACCACAGCCGGCAAGAACCTGCTCATAACCGGTTTGCCGGGTGTCGGTAAGACTACTCTCATCAGGAAACTCGCGGCTGAGCTTCAGTTTCTGCATCCTGCCGGTTTTTATACTACGGAGATCAGAGAGAGCGGGGTGCGGCGAGGATTTAAGTTAATCAGTTTCACAGGCGACCGGCGGATTCTATCCCATGTTGATATCAAGGGTCGGTTTCGGGTAGGGAAGTATGGCGTTGATATTGCCGGCTTCGAGAACTTTCTGGAGACGATCAATATACAAAACCCTGGGTGCGGGCTTATCATAATCGATGAAATTGGGAAAATGGAGTGTCTGTCTGACAGGTTCAAGAGTTTCCTGGAAACCGCGTTAAGTGCCGATAAGCTTATGATCGCCACAATAGCACTTAAGGGGGGCGGTATTATCAGTGAAGTCAAACAGAGAAATGATGTGACCCTGTTCAATGTAACGCCAACCAACCGGAATTCCCTGCTGTCACCAATACTCTCTCATACCGCTTCATAATTGTCATATACCATAAGACGCGACGCACGAGGGGGGGGCTATCCCAAAGGAGATCTGCGGAAGTTTTTCGACGCCGGTAGTATCATTACCCGGTTGAGCGCCACGCGGGACGCCGTGGCGATCAGTTTCTTCAGAGATATAACCGGCCGCGAGATTTCGTTTTTTGAAATCTCTCCATTGAAGACCTTGAGAGCATACCCCGGAATATCGTGTTGTTATTCGGCGGCGCGGATAGTGGTTGCCATCGGAGCGGATCTGATGTATACTTGGTTCTGAAAATACCAGCACGTCTGTACGGGCACGGCAAAACAGGAGTTGTCTTGATGGCGCCTAACCATAACGACGACGGCAGTACCAGATCTTATACGCTGCTGAGGCGTGGGACATTGGTGTCCAGCTACCGGATCATCGAGAGAATAGGCTATGGTGGTGTCGGTGAGGTCTATCGGGCTGAAGACACCAAACTGTCGCGTCAGGTCGCCATCAAGTTTCTACTGCCTGGGCTTGGCATGGATGTGGAATGGAGAGCGCGATTCGAGCGCGAGGCGCAGTCCGCGGCAGCACTCAATCACCCCAATATCGTTACAATTCACGACATATCGGAGTACCAGGGCCGACCGTTTATCGTGATGGAACTGGTTGAGGGAGAAACCCTGCGCGAGATTATACACCGGAGGGGTCCAACGATCGACGACATTGTCGATGTGGCCCTGCAGCTTTGCCGCGGCCTGGGGGAGGCGCACCAGGCGGGTATTATTCACCGGGACATCAAACCCAATAACATTAAGATCGACAAAAACGGCCGCGTGAGAATCCTCGATTTCGGTCTTGCCAAGATGCACCGTCTCACCGACATCACCAAGACCGGCTCCACTCTCGGCACTATCAGCTATATGTCGCCCGAACAGGCCTTGGGTGAGGAACTCGACAACCGTTCTGATATCTTCTCGCTCGGAATCGTTCTCTATGAAATGGCGCACAGTTGCCGACCATTCCAGGGGGAAACCGAGGCCGCAGTTCTGAATGCGATTATCAATAAAGACCCCGAGCAGATAGCCGGACAAATTCACACTATCCCAGAGAAGTTAAGTAGGATTATAGCCAAAGCCCTGCAGAAGAAATGGGAAAATCGCTATCAGGATATCGCTGAAATGGCGAGGGATCTGCAGAAGCTTAAGGCAAGTCTGAAGGCAGCCGAACTGACGGCGTCCCGAAAGCCCTGGTCAGTACTCAAGCCGATCGCCATCACGCTGGGAATTACTGCTCTCGTGCTGATCGCACTCCAGCAGTTTGCCGGAGAAGATACGGGACCTCTTTATTCAACTGCGCTGGCCCTGGCACCGCAGGAGACCAGAATCGCCGTCCTGCCTTTCGAGAATCTCTCTGACGACAGGGAGAATGATTATGTCAGCCACAGTTTCTCCAAGGAGCTTCACGCCAAGCTTAAATATAACTCGCAGTTGCGGCTATTAGCTTATGAGCAGTTCCTCGATAATCTCAATCCCCAGGTGCAGAAAGAGCTGCTGAAAAAGGGGAAGGCTGACTACACGGTAAGCGGTCAGATCGATCAGGTCGGCTCGGCTTATGAGATCACCTTTCAGCTCGTTGAGGTAACAACCAATACCGTTGTCAAGAAGGAACATTGCCCGGTAGCCGATCTGGCGAGATTCCCCACGGTACAGGATCAGATTATCGCCGACATTACATCCTACCTCGGTTATGGCTCAGTAGCGGAACCGGCAAACCCGTTTGGCTACCAGTCTCTTTCCCCCCAGACCCAGGGACTGCTTAGAAAAGGTGAGTTTCTTCTCGACAAAGGTGAACCGGAAATCGCTCTGCAGGTTTTTGAGCAGGCAAAAGAACGGGAGCCAGCCAGGTTTATCATCGACTACTTCCTCGGCCTGGCCTGCGAAAAACTGGGAAGGTACCGGGAAGCCATTGGACATTTCAAGCTGTCGCTCACTGAAAGCCGCCACAGCAAGATAGTAGAAACCGTCATTTCGCCTGATAGCTTCGATTACATCAGATATGACCGGGGACATGAGCAGCGACTGTGGCTCGAAAAGCGTCTGGCCGATCAAGCGACCGAAATCACCTGGTATGATTACACCGGCGACTCCGCTGTCTGGGAGGTTGTGTTCAAAGATAGACCGGCCATGGTATTCATTGCCGAAGGGGCCGCTTGCGCATGGGGTAGTACGGCCTTCTCAAGTTCCGCACCGGACACCGGCAGAATCGTTGGTCTCTCCCCCGAAAACGGCGAAATCGTCTGGCAGTTCACTGACACACTCCGTGAGTATTATGAATTCTCGTGGAACAAATGGGACTATGAAATCGACGACCTGCTGCACTTTACTGACCGGATACATTCTCGGGAAGTTTTCTTCGATCTGAGCACCGGCGCGGTGGTCTACGAGAGAAGCTACCAGGATGACCCCTCCTTTTCCGAAGTACGTAGGTACAATCTTCTCGACTCCGTTCTAATTCTCTCCTTCACTGGCAAAAACCCCCGCAGTATCTTGGCTATTAACATCAACAGCGGCGAGGAGATTTGGAGCCTGGACAGTACGTGGCTTCGCATCCTGGACAACGGGCAAGCCATCTTCTTCCGGAAAAGCACCGGCGAGGTAACAGCCATTGATATAGCTACGGGCGAAACGGTTTGGAGCTATGGCATAGATTTCGCTGAAGATTCAATTGCCTCAGTTGTTTCACGCGACGATCAGGTATTGGTTTTTCACGAAAACCAACTGACATCGCTGAGACGAAACACCGGCCTCCTGCAAAGCCGGCGCCAGTGGAGCATCTCTTTTGACGCCGACCGAGTATCACCTGTGTCCTGGTCCGAAGACTTCAGTCGTGGGACAATTTTGTTGCGAAGCAAGTCGGGCGCTTTCGTCTGGCTTGTCGACCTTACCGAGGGCAGGATTCTCAAACAGATTGATGCCTCCGCTCTGTTGCCTGCGAAATCAGGCAGCCAGGCCGATACCGGGGCAGTCTTACCAAACATAGCAGTATCTGCCAGCGGTGACACACTGCTGTTTCAGATGAAGGGGGAGTTGATTCTGTTCGATGCCGTTTCGGAAAGAGTGCTCGCCCGTCTCGATAATCCGACTTCCAATCAGTATTTAAGGCTCGGTTCCAATGTCTACACTTCTGGTCATCACCTGCTGATCAAAGATAGGAATCTGGTCCATGTGTTTGACCTGAACCGAAATGTCAAAGTGATGAAATACCAGTATCCCGATGATCGGATCGATGATGTTTTTATTTCCCCGACGGGTTCGGCCACGATGATCGGCTATGCCGGTATTGTCAGAATCCACCTGAGTGAGTTGCCAACCGGTGCGATTCTAGCGCAGCAGGTATACAACAGAATTGCCGACAACTACCGCCGACTTGACGACTACGAAAGCGCCCTCAAATATCTCGACATAGTTGAGAGGGATTACGATCCGTCAGACGTAGATATGAATTACCAGCGTTTGCTTGTTGAAGTGGAACGAGGAAACTGGGTAGGCGCTCTTGATGTTCTCCGTCAATCCTATGAGCTTATTAAGGAGTATCCGCAGAAGAAGGAGAAGGTGATTTCGATTCTGCAGTCACGGTTCAATCTCGACTGGATAATGGAAGTGAACATGCGAAAGCAAGGCTCCCGACATTTCCAGATAGCTCGTGCTGACAGCCTATCAAGAGAACTCTGCGCCATCTATCCATCTCGGGATGACTGCCGTATTATCAGCATATCCGCTGCTGAGGGGAATCAACGTTGGGAAACGTAACTTGCAAAACGGTGGAGCGGAGCGGAGATGTATCCCAGGCGCCTGGCTTCCAACTGGGTTGTCTATTTTCAGGGATGGAATCAGGTGAGCTGGGAACGCTTTTACGGGCTTGATACTCTCGGAACGACGGCCTGGACTTGCTCGCTCTCTTTTGTTGAAAGAAGCCTCCATCGCGGCCACATAAGGGGTAATGACACTTTGCTTGAGCTTGTCGTTTCTGAGGTCAACTACAATCTGGATATTCAGTCATCGTATCTTCTTTGTGTAGACCCACGAGACGGGACTATGATGGAAAGAGTAGAACTGCCCAACAGGAACACTTCCAGGTGGAATACTTGGCGGATTACATCCAGCTATCTAGTCTATTCATATACAGGAAGGTCCTCATTACTTAGTGGCAACCGTGACTCTTTGCGAATCTACCGAAAGGATAATCTGGATAACTACTTCACCATCATTCCTGACAACAAAACACGGCACTTCAGAACCGCTGGCGACACGCTCGCATGGACTGAACCTGATAGCAACAGATATATGATCTATGACCTGCTGGAAGGGAAGACGCTGCTGGACTATAGATATGATTTCGTCGGGTCTGGCTTCTCCGCCGGTATTGATGGCTATCACGAGGGGACTATTTACGACTACGACAGCACACATTACTACGCCATCAGTTGCACCGCCAGCCAGCAGCATGGTGACCCCGTCAAGTGGGCAACAGCATACCGGGAGTTTGCCGGCGAAGGATTGAGAGGATATGCGGCGCAGCACCGGGGTAGAATATTCATTTCGACCACCAAAGACAACCTGATCGTCCTCAACAAGGAGAGCGGCAGGTACCTTGGCACTATTCCCCTGCTCTGGACGAAGGGAATCAACGACTACTACAGAGAATGGCACATCGCCGCTGACGATGAGCGCGTCTACGTCTTCTCAGGTGACGGCATTATCTACGCCGTCCGGTACAATCTCAACTAACAGCTGACAAGACATGCGGAGTGCAACCACGGGCGTTAGCGCCAATGATTTACGTGGGCAGCAGACGTCCGTGTCTGTCCCCTTATCATCCCGCAGGGGCACATTGCGGTGTGCTCGTGGGTCAGGCAACCGCTGGACCCCTACAAATTAAATCTAATGGTAGGTCGAAACCCCCGCAGTTCAGACAAATGCTTTTTCATGCTTTACGTGAATGTCAAAAGTGCAGGACTTTTGACCTACAAGGATGCAATCCCTGGATCGTCACGCTCCATGAGATCGTAACCTACGACTGGAATCAGGCGATGTCGACTGCGACGGAGTAATAAGCATCTCTGATGCTGTTTATCTGATCGCTTACATATTTGCTGGCGGCCCCGTGCCGTGTGCGGGGTGTCCATAGCGAACAGCCGGTAGCGCACCAGGAGCGAAGCGTCTGGCGGGGTCACGTCACTTTGTCCAATCTTGACTCGAGTTCGAATCTCGTCCATCCTGTTCTCTTTACTTTCAGCCAAATGGCGCATCGAAAATACTCACAAGGAAGATGCTGGTACGCAAACGGGACTTAGTGTTTCTTCCTTGAATCTCGTTGACATTGACTCTTTGGCAGGGTAGATTGCTGTGGAAAGGCGTTTTGTAATATCATGTTAGATTGCCGCTGTAAGTAACATATAGTCAGTAAGTCACAGCATCTTCTTGAGAACATGCAAATTGGAGACAAGGTAATGAAACAATTAATCGAATTCCCCTTAGAAGATGGCAGCACGATTTTAGTCGAAGTTGATGAACCCGAAAGCGCGGGTGGGACAGCACGCGTCGCACGCCGCGGTGATAAAATCGTCGAAAAGGCAAACCAGAGTTTTGAAACAGCCCTGGATAAGGTGAAACCCACAGCCAATGCAGTGATTGCTAAACTGCGGGGTTTGTATGATCCGCCGGACGAAATCAGTGTAGAATTTGGGATTAAACTGAGCGCCGAAACGGGTGTTGTTCTCGCTGCCGCCGGTATGGAAGCAAATTTTAAGGTGACGCTCAAATGGCAGAAGAACCAGAAGTAAAACCAAGAAATCGGCTGCAAAATGTGCGGGATTTCACCGTTCAGATTCGCCATGCTGAAACGGATGAAATTGTCGGGACCGGTATTGCGATTTCAATGGATGGCGAAATTGTAACTTGCAAGCATGTCTTTGAGGGCGCAGTAATCACACCGGCAGAAGATATTGAAAAGGGTGAAGTCGGTGTCTATTTTCCACGAGCGAAAGGCGTAAAGAAAGATCGACGGGCAAAATTGGCGCGTTATTTTTCGGATTCTGATGATGATGTGGTCGTGTTGCAAGTGATCGGTAAGCCGCCGCCATTAGCACCGGAGCAAATCGCCATTTTGAGCGATGCCGAACGTTCGGAAGGCAATCCCTTTCGCAGTTACGGATATTGTCCATTAGGTGCTCATGTTGCGAGTCGTGCCAGCGGCGAAATTATGGGCGATGTGGAACACACCAATGACGAAAAATTACAGGCCGACCCGATCTCACTCAAATCCGGTGAAATCGATCGCGGCATGAGTGGCGCGGCTGTTCTGGATACAAAGCGAAATCTGGTTGTGGGGATTATCGCCGAAACATACTATCCGAAGAATGTCAGCAAGCATAGTCAGATAGGTTGGGCAGTCGATGCGAACGTGCTTACTTTTGATCCGCTCAAAGTGCCGATTTATGAAGGCGAGTCTCTGGAACTCAAAAAATCGGCAAAACCACGTTACGAGGTGATGTCACAGGCAGAAGAGTCTATCGGGCAAAATCTCAGTTTGACGGAACATCCTGCCCCGATTCCACCATGGGAATGGGTCGGACGAGAGGAATTGCTCGATCAGCTAAACCTGGATTGGAACGATGCGGATACCAAGGTTGTCGGTTTGATCGGTTTTGGCGGCGAGGGCAAAAGCAGTCTTGCCAGTAGGTGGATTACCGATCTGCTGCAAAACAAAGATCAAAAGCAGCTGGACGGTCTGTTCTGGTGGTCATTTTACGACCGGCGCAGTACAGACGAATTTTTTGAAGCTGCCCTGACCTATCTCAGCGGCAAAGACAAGGATTTGCTGATGCGCTGTAAATCGCCCAATGCCCGCGCTCACCTGATTGCCGGGATGCTCTACAGCGGAGATTACCTGTTTGTCCTCGACGGGTTGGAAGTGATGCAGAAGCAGGAAGGCGACGACTACGGTGAATTCGGCAGCGATGATTTGCGCGAGTTTCTTGAATATTTCAGCGCAGCCGGACATTCTTCGTTTTGCCTGATTACCAGCCGCGCACCCGTTTTCGATCTGATGAACCACACCACTTTTAAGCATCGTGATGTCACTCGTCTCAGCGATAACGAAGGCTGTAGTCTGCTGGAAAAGGTCGGCGTGAAGGGCGGCGAACCTGACCTGAAAAAAGCTGTCGAGCTGTGGGACGGACATGCCTTAACCCTGAGCCTGATTGGCGCCTATCTCGCTAAAGTCCACAACGGTGATATTGCCCACTTAAGCGATATCAAACCACCCACCACCGACGAAAAACGCTACGAGCGTGTCCATCGCATTCTGCGCCGCTACGACAAACACCTGACCGACGACGAACGCGCATTTCTGCTGCTATTTAGCGCCTTCCGCACACCTGTCGCGAAAACTGCTTTTGATAAGGTTTTTCGCAGCAAAACCACAGAAGATGCACTGAACGCACCGATTGCCGCCCTGAGCGATGCCGAATTTGAAACCTTGCTCGACCGCCTGCAAACCTACCGCATTTTGCGTCACGATCCGCAGGAAAAACAGTACACCACTCACCCGCTCATACGGGCGCACTACCTTACCCTGCTCAGTAGGCGGGACAGCGGCCAAACCCAAAAGACGCACGAACAGATCAAGGATTACTACCTCTCTGTGGCTGGTGATCTGCCCAATTATCCCACGTTGGACGATTTGATCCCGCTGATCGAAGTCGTTCATCATGCCTGCCAGGCCGGGGCGTATGATGAGGCTTATTGTATTTTGTCAGACCGAATTTATCGAGGTAGCCGTTTTGTGTTGCCCAACGAATTGGGGGCTTGGGAAACTGATCGAACTCTTTTGTCTGAATTTTTTCCTGAAGGAGATACTTCACAAGAACCCCAAACGAATGAACCAGGCGCAAAAAGTTTGGTTCTAAACGAAGTCGGTCTCTGCCTGATGTGTCTGGGTCGCCTGAGTGAAGCCGTGCCGCTTTATGGACGTGGCGCTCAAATGGCAAAAGAACTGGGAAATTTAAGCAACGCCAGCGCCGCCTACCAAAATCTGGCGGATCTTTACGCCTATCTGGGTCGGTTGGCGGAGAGTGCTCAGGCAGCGACGGAAGCCCTGCAACTCGCTCACCGTGCAGAGCATAAGCTAGGTGAACGAAATTCGTTAGGTTATCAGGCGCGGGCGGCCCACCTGTGCGGTGATCTTGAAACTGCCGACACAGCTTTCCAGCAAGCGGAAGCTTTAGAGCGAGAAATTGATCCCGACAAACGCTATCTGTACAGTAATCGAGGTATTTTTCACGGCGATAATCTGCGGCGAGTGGGTAAGGCGGATTGTGCCCGTAAGGTCACCGAAGCCAATCTGGAGATTTGTGAGCGTAATCATTGGGCATTTCAGATTTCTATGTGTCACCGGGTTTTGGGTGATTTGGCGGCGGATGCGGGCGATAATGAACGAGCGCGTCGGCATTATGAGGCTGCGCTCAAAATTGCGCGGAGTATTACGCTGCAACACGTGCTGATTGAGGTACTGCTGGCGCGCGGACGTTGGCAGGCAAAGCAAGCCGTAAAAACGTCGGAGCATGCTACCTTACAGCAGGCCTTCAGCGATCTGAACGAAGCTCTCGGCTATGCCGATAAGGGCGGTTTTCGGATTTATGAGGCTGATATTCGGGTGGCGCTGGCGTGGGCGCATCTGGCAAACACGGAACCGGAAGCCGCCCGGCAGGAAGCCAGTCGTGCATTGGCTATGAGCGAAGAAATGGGCTATTATTGGGGCAAGCTGGACGCTG